>JAGATO010000078.1 GCA_017621195.1 Bacillota bacterium
ATCCGCAGGTCCGTGGAAGGGTTCAAAGGCGCTTTGAACTGTGAGGTCAGCGAAGAGGGAACGGCGGTGGTGGCCCGCAGCGGAATCCTGCGGGTGAAGATCGATATTGCGGGAAAAGCGGCCCATTCGGGGATCAACTACTTCGAAGGAATCAGTGCCGTCCGGGAGGCGGCTCACAAGATCCTGGCATTGGAAGGAAAGAGCGTTCCCGGAGGAACCACATATAACTGCGGCATCATCCACGGCGGCGCGTTGGCCAACATCGTTCCCGAACGATGCTCCCTGATGGTGGACGTTCGGGTTCATTCGCTGGAGGAGATGGATCGGGCCTGGGAGACCGTCAGTGCCGTGGCACAAACCAGCTTCGTGGAAGGAACGGAGGCAAGCCTGACCGTCGTCAGCCGGAGGCGGCCCATGCTTCACACCAGGGCAACCGATGCGCTGTTTGAGAAGATCCGCCGCGTCAGCCTGGAATACGGCCTGGGCGACCTGAAGCCGGTGGAATCCGGCGGCGGCTCCGATTCGGCCTACACCCAGGCGGCGGGCGTACCCAGCGTCTGTGCTCTGGGAACGTACGGGCAGTTCTGCCACACGGATCGGGAATACATGAAGATCAGTTCACTGCCGGAGCGGGCGGAGCTGCTGGCGGCGCTGTGCTGCGAAGACGGGCTGGGAGCCAAAGCGGTCAACGCGTAACCGCGGAAAAGAGGAAGAGGAATGACGTATCAGGAAGTATGGGAAAAAGCGAAGCAAGTGATGCAGCCCAAGTGCAGAGTCTGTCCCGTATGTGACGGACGGGCATGCAGAGGAGAAATCCCCGGCGTGGGTGGAATCGGGAACGGAACATCCTTTACCGTGTGTCGGGAATACCTCGATCAGATCAAACTGATGATGGATGTGGTCTACGAGCCGTCGGACATCGACACCTCCGTGGAACTGTTCGGACGGAAATTTGAAATTCCGTTCTTCATGGCTCCTATCGGAGGAATGAACGGAAATTACACCGGTTATGTGTCCGACGAGGAATTTGCCAGGATGAGCATTGAAGGTATGGCGGCGGAGGGAGGCTTTGCTTTCACTCCGGATGGACCGCGGGATGAACTGTTCGCTCTGGCCCTGCCCTATATCAAAGAAGCCAACGGAGTTGGCGTTCCCACGGTCAAGTCCTGGGAGCGGGCGAAGCTGATGAGCCGCATTCGTCAGTCGGAGGAAGCCGGTGCCATGGCCATCGCCTGCGACATCGACTCCTGCGGAAATCCGAACCTGAAGCTGGCGGGAAAACCGGTGTTTCCCATGTCGGAAGAAACCATGGCAGAGATCGTCAGGAGTACGGCACTACCCTTCCTTCCGAAGGGAATCATGACTGCAGCCTCGGCTGTCCGCTGTGCGGACGCCGGTTGCTACGGCGTTGTGGTATCCTCCCACGGCGGTCGGGTTCTGGAGGATTGCCCGGCTCCCTGTTCCGTGCTGCCGGAGATTCGTCAGGTCGTAGGCCGGCGGATAAAGCTCTTCGTGGATGGAGGAGTCCGGTCGGGAAAGGATGTGTTCAAGTGCCTGGCGCTGGGCGCCGATGCCGTTCTCATCGGAAGACCGTATGTGGTGGCTGCCTATGGCGGCGGAACGGAGGGGATCCGACTGTACACGCGAAAAATTCTGGCGGAACTGAAAGATGTGATGATGATGACGGGCTGCCGGTCCGTTGCGGACATCACCAGAGAAAAAATCAGATGGTAGCGAATTTTCGGGAAGGAGAAAAGAGGATGAAGTACATCGATTACATCGTAGAACAGGCCCAAAACCTGTTGGCCATCGACAGTCCCACAGGCTATACGAAACTGGCGTCCGCCTATGTGGCGGCGGAGCTGATGAGCCTGGGCGTAGACGTGAAAGTCACGGGAAAGGGCGGAGTTCTGGCCTGCATCAATGAGGGCGGAAGCGATCCTATCATGCTCACATCCCACGTGGACACGCTGGGCTGTATGGTACACCAGATCAAGGACAGCGGCCGATTGAAGATGACGCCTCTGGGAGCGACTCACTGCGAAAACATCGAGACGGAAAACTGCCGCATCGTGACGAAGAGCGGCCGGATCTACGAAGGAACGTGTCAGCTGGAAAACGCATCCTGCCACGTCAATGAAGCCTACGATGTGAAGCGAACCTGGGACAACGTGGAAATCGTCATCGATGAGCCGGTGAAGTCGGCGGAGGACGTGAAGAAGCTGGGCATCGCTAACGGCGACTTCATCTGCTTCGATCCCCGGACTACCGTCACCGTCAACGGCTACATCAAGAGCCGTTTTCTGGACGACAAGCTGTCCGCAGCCATCCTGCTGGGCTTTGCCAGATACGTAACGGAGGAGAAGGTGGATCTGAAGCGGAAGCTGTACCTTCACTTTACCGTATTCGAAGAAATCGGACACGGCGCTGCCTCCTACCCGGAGGATGTGACGGAGATCTGGAGCGTGGACATGGGCTGCGTGGGCGAAGGCCTGGAATGCACTGAACGGGAGGTTTCCATCTGTGCCAAGGACAGCGGCGGCCCCTACAGCTACGAAGTGGTCAGCCGCATGGTGGAGCTGGCTCAGAAACACGGATTGGGCTATGCCGTGGACATCTATCCCAGCTACCGCTCCGATGTGGGCGCTGCTCTCAGCGCCGGCTTCGACGGCAAGTTCGGACTGATCGGACCGGGCGTCTACGCCTCTCACGGCTACGAGCGCAGCCACGTGGACGGCGTGAAGAATACGTTTGAGTTGATCCGCCATTACCTGGAAGTGTAGTGCAATCTTACGGTAAGATATAGAGTAAAATGAGGTAGAGTATAAAATGGAACAAGGGAAATTAAAGCCGAGAAATGCCCTGGGATACAGTCTGTTTTCCGTATCCGAGGCGATCATGTACCAGTTTGTCAACGGTTACCTTTTGTTGTATTTGACCAGCGTGGTTCACATGGGTGCGGACAACGCCGGTATGCTGGTGTCGGTGGGAATGGTGTTTGAGACCATTTCCAGCCTGGTGATCGGAAAGATGTCCGACTCCTGCACCTCCTCCCGGGGAAGACGCCGCCCCTTCCTTCTGGTGTGCAGCCTGACGGTACCTTTCGTCATCCTGCTTCTGTTCACTAATTTCCGGGACATCGTGCCGGAGAGCCTGCTTATGGTTCCGTATCTGATCTTCAACATCCTGTTCTGGATTGAACACGGCGCCATGTACATTCCCTATATGGCGCTGGGCGCGGAGATCACCACGGACTACGACGACCGGACGAAGCTGCGCAGTCTCAGCAGCGGCATCGGTATCGTGGGTTCCTATCTGGGAACGGCAGCGCCGCTGCTGGTGGTAGCGTTTCTGGCAAAGCGGGGCATGTCGGATACCGGCTCCTGGTTCTGGACCGGCGCCATGGCAGCCTTCTTTGACGGGGCATCCATGTTCTTGGGATGGAAGTTGACGGAAGGCGTGGAGCATATGCCTCCCGACGGAACCTTTGATCCCCGAAAGGCGCTGAAAGAGGTTCCCCTGGTGCTGAAGGACTACTGGGAGCTGTTGAAGCTGAAAACCATGCGCATCCTCACCGTGTTCAAAGTGCTGTTCAATGTGGGAAATGCGTTTTTCACCTCGGCCATGGTATTCTTTCTGACCTATCGCCTGGGAATGTCCAACGAAGAGATTTCCATGGTCTACACGACGCAGATCGTCCTGCGAATCTTCAACGTGTTTCTCATCAGCTGGATTGCCCTGAAGCTGGGGAAATCAGCCACGCTGCTTCTGACGCTGACCATTTCCGGCGGATGCTGCGTCCTGTTCTATCTGACAGGAATCCACAACTACATCATGCTGATGCTCTACATCCTGATCACCACGTCTGCCATCAGCAGCTTCTGGCAGGTGGCCGGAGCCATCTTTGACGACGTGACCGAGGTGGACGAATTCGTGTCGGGAAAGCGACGGGAGGGCGCCATCAATTCCTTCCAGTCCGGCATCGGTTCCCTGGCAACGGCGGCCATCTTCGGAGCCTTCGGCATGTACCTTGAGACCACCGGCTTCGATGCAACGCTGGCAGCCCAGCCCCAGACGGCGCTGGTTGCCCTGGACCGGCTGTTCATCCTGTGCCCCGGCATCTGCTTCCTGGTGGCCTGTCTGATTCTGGTGGTCTATCCGTTGAACAAGAAGCGGTTCCATTCGCTGCAGTCGGCACTGCGGCTGAAAAAGCAGGGAAGGGACTATTCCCTGTACCAGGAGGATCTGGATAAGATCCTGTAGCGGGTCATGAACGAACCGACAGTCAGATCCTGAAAATGAAAATAATGCGAAAAAACAGCCCGGACGGTGGATGCCCGGGCTGTTTTACCGTTTTAGAACTTATTCGCTTTATCTCGTTTCTGCGTTCAGCTTCTTGGTCAGCTTCTTGACCACCACGGCTACGCAGGCTTCGATCTCGTCGGTCTTCAGCGTCTTATCCAGAGAGCCGATGACGAGGCGCAGGGTGACGGATTTCTTTCCTTCGGGGATGTGCTTGCCCTTGTATTCTTCGATGAACTGGACATCCTGCAGGTTGGCGTTCTGGCCTTTGCAGCTCAGCGCCGTCTTCTGGATCTCAGCCCAGGAGATGGTGGAGTCGAACAGGAAGGAAATGTCGTATTCGTTCATGGGATATTCGGCCAGGTGAACGAACTGGTTGGTTCTGGACGTGAACGGCTGGAAGCTGTCAATGTCCAGTTCAAACAGCATGACGGCGGAGTTTTTGATACCGCAGGCCATGGCTGCCTTCTTGGAAAGCAGGGCCAGGTTTCCGATTCGCTCTTCGCCGATCAGCACGTTCAGCCATACCACGTCGTCAGCCCAGACCGGCTTCTCGTCCTTGCGGAAGGTGAAGCCTTCCATGTGAGTGAACCGGGGCATGGATTCCACAACGCCCTTGGCCTGACGGAACAGCATCGTCACATCGTCGGGGGAACCGACGAAAGCGCCGGCCAGATTCCTGCGCTGGGAGGGCAGAGCTTCGTTGGGATAGTAGGGCGTGGAATAGTCCGCATCCTTCACGGTCAGAGCCGTTTCAAACAGGGAGAATTCCTTGTAGTAGCGCAGGTTCAGTGTCACCGCCTTGACCAGGTTGGGCAGCAGCGACGAACGGATGTACCGTTCCGTGGGAGAAGGCGGAGCCGACAGCTCGAACAGACCTTCGGTGCTCTGCAGGATGGCGTTGACGTATTCATCGCTCATCCAGGGATAGGTGAAGATCTCCTGCATTCCGCAGCGGAAGGCCAGATATTCCTTGACCTTGCGTTCGATGTCCACATCCAGCTGGTTGATGCCGCTGTCGAAGGTGGTGGTGATGGGAGCGGCTTCGAAGTTCTCGTAGCCGTACATTCTGGCTACTTCCTCCATGATGTCGGCCTTGATGGAAACGTCGCCGGTGGATCTCCAGGTGGGAACCACCACGTGCATATTGTCGCCATCGAAGGTGACGGTGTAGCCCATTTCACCCATCTTGGAAGCGATCACATCGTTAGGGACTCTCTTTCCCAGGCGGCCTTCCAGCCAGTCTAAGGAAACGTCGATCTCGGCGCACTGCAGCTTTTCCGGATACGTGTCGCTGAAGGCGGTGACTTTCACTTCCGGATACAGCTCCTTAAACAGGGAAAGGGACAGAGCCAGAGCCTGTTCGCAGCGTTCCGGATCGATGGCCTTTTCGTATCTGGCAGCAGCCTCCGTCCGGTTGTCGTAGCGCAGAGCGGTACGGCGAATGGGAGGAGCCTGGAAGTTGGCAACCTCTAAGATGACGTTGTGGGTGGTGGGCAGGATGGAATCCTTGGCGCCGCCCATGACACCAGCCAGGGCAACAGGGCCCTCGGAGTCAGTGATCACCAGATCGTCCGTAGTCAGTTCCAGGTCCTTCTCGTTCAGAAGCTGCAGCTTTTCGCCTTCTTTTGCGAGGCGGACAACAATATGGTCGGAAATATTGTCTGCGTCAAATGCGTGGGTCGGATTGCCGGTGGCCAGCATGACGTAGTTTGTGATATCTACAAGCGCGTTGATGGGACGCATGCCGACCTTCCAGATCCGGTTCTGCATCTGATAAGGAGAAGGCTTTACGCCGACGCCCTCGATTTCAACGCCGATATACCGGGGGCAGCGGTCGGGATCTTCGATCTCCACCTTGAAATCGGACGCTGCATCTGCTTCGAATGGCTCGATCTTCTTCAGGTTCAGATTGTAGAGCGCCGCGATCTCGCGCGCGATACCATAG
>JAGATO010000079.1 GCA_017621195.1 Bacillota bacterium
CCATGATCAGCGTGGTAACGATCATGATGGCCGCCACCAGCAGCGCCACTGTTCTGACAAGATTCTTGTTCCGTTTGTTCATCTCATTTTGTTCCCCTTTCGTTGCTGTATTTCATCGGTTTGTGAAGTCCGTTCCGAAGCTTCCAATCCTCATTCCACGATGGTGATGTTCAGCCGCGATCTGGCCTCCGTCAATCCCTTCAAGCTGATGGCATAGTCGATGTCCAGCTCACCCTCGTCCAGCCGATTATCCACGTTGTTGGTCAGAATTTCCATCTCCACGGCACCGTAGGGCGTTTCATAGTATCCCTCGTACCTCTTTCCCTTCTTGAATTCCATCACCGTGTCGATGGGCAGCATCTGCCCGAAGCGCTTCATTCGCACCGTATCTCCGCTGATCTTCAGCGACGTGGTACAGCCCTCCATGCCGGACAGCTCCGTCTCCTTGTACATCAGGTAGGTAGAACCGTTTCGTTCGTACAGCTGACCCTCGGTCATGAATTCCATGACCTGCTCTTCCGAGTCACCCTTTCCGTCCTTCATCACCTGTTTACCCACGATTTTTAGCATGATATCTTTCATATCCTAATTCCACGATCCTTTCTATCAGCTGCGCATACGTCATGCCCGTCTCCTGCCACAATAGAGGAAACATGCTGTACTTGGTAAAGCCAGGCATCGTATTGATCTCGTTGATGTAGAACTTTCCCGTGTGTTTATCCATGAGAAAATCGATGCGGGCCAGCCCCGTACCATCGATGGCCTGATAGGCCGTCTGAGCCATGTCCAGAACATCACGGACCTGCTGAGGCGTCAGCTCCGCCGGAATCCGCAGCTCCGTCCCGCTTCCGTCCTTATATTTGGAATCGTAATCGTAAAATTCCTGATTGGCGGAAATGATCTCGCCGATGGCTCCGAACTCCGCGTGGTAATTTCCCAGCGCTGCCGTCTCGATTTCCCGGCAGTCGATGCCCTCTTCGATGATAATTCGCCGATCGTAGCGCAGCGCCAGCTCCAGAGCAGCCGCAAGCTCCGCGCGGTCGTGGGCCTTGGAAAGTCCCACGCTGGACCCCATGTTTGCCGGTTTGACGAAAGCGGGATAGCCCAGCTGCGTTTCCACCAGCTCCATCAGTTTCTCCGGATCTCTCAGAATTTCCTCACGGTTGGTCCGGATGTAGCGGGGCTGAGACAGACCGGCGCTGGCGAAGGTGTCCCGCGCCACGATCTTATCCATGGCAACCGCCGAGCTCAAAACGCCGCAGCCACCGTAGGGAATATCCATGACCTCGAACAGGCCCTGGATCTTTCCGTCCTCCCCGTAAGGTCCGTGAAGGATGGGCAGGGCGAAGTCGATGCGGTTTTTCAGTGCCAGAGGACTGTCCCCATACATGACGATCTCGTACTTGTCCGGATCCTCCGACAGGGCCCGTTTTGCGATGGTTTCCCAGGTTCCGTCCTCGATGTATTCCACAGGGCCGTCGTACATCAGCCACTTTCCCTGTTTCGTGATACCGATCAGCACCAGCTGATATTTGGTCTGATCCACTGCCCGGATCACCGAGCTGGCCGACATCAGGGACACCTCGTGCTCTCCCGACTTTCCTCCGAAAAAGATGCCTAATTTTATCATAGTATTTAGCCTCCCTGGATGTTTTAGGCAAGTGTCAAACGGCCGCTGAGATCATCACCCGCGGCCGTTTTCGTCCTATTTTTCTTCCCGCGCCGCCAGCAGATCGCGAATTTCCTTCAGCAACTCCGCTTCGGTGGGTTCCTTGGGCTGTGCCGCCGCTTCCGCCGCTGCAGCAGC
>JAGATO010000080.1 GCA_017621195.1 Bacillota bacterium
AAAAACGTATTGATCGTCGTCAAGGATATCGAAAGATCGAGACAATACTATCACGACCTGTTCGGATTGGAAATGATTGTGGATCACGGCGGAAACATGATCCTGACGGAAGGACTGGTGCTCCAGGAAGAGAAGTACTGGAAGGAATTCCTGGGCAGAGACATCATCGGCAAAAACAATGCCGGCGAACTGTATTTCGAAGAGACCAACATCGATGCCTTCGTTCAGAAGCTGGAGGAGCTGTATCCGGAGACGGAGTACGTCAACAGACTCATGACTCACAGCTGGGGCCAGACCGTGGTTCGGTTCTATGACCCTGACGGCAATCTCATCGAGGTAGGAACCCCTGCATAACATATCATCTCTGAGAGAAAATCTATAATTTACACAAATTCCATGTTTAACCGTCTCCATATTGCGGTATATTTATAATAGAGCCTTTCATTGAGTCCGGAATCAACGCCCTCGACCAGAGATAGACACGAGTGGCGGATGTGTTTAAGCGGATTCAGCGATCAGATAGGAAATCTTACGAACATAAAAGGAGAAATTGTTATGAAGTACGAATGTGAATTATGCGGCTGGGTTTACGATGAAGCGGCAGGCGATCCCGATAACGGCATCGCTCCCGGAACGAAGTTTGCTGACCTGCCCGAGGATTTCGAATGCCCCCTGTGCGGCGCTGGTAAGGACCAGTTCAAAGAAGCATAATTGACAAAACACCGCTGTGGCAATCGGCCGGTCGGACATACGTCCCGCCGGCCTTTGTTTTTCCGCCCCCTCATCGCTAATACCCCTCAAATCTTCACCGTTCCTTCATTTTCCTTTTTCCGGAAAGTATGGTATACTATACTTACGAAACACTGTTCAAAAGGGAAAAGGGAGGAATTTTTATGAAAAAAGACGTGCCTGAATACAACGGAACACTGCGCAGCCACTCGCTGAGCGTTCCCCTGAGCGTATATGAATGCAGCGGTATCCGCATCTTCGGTCGACGCATCAAGTCGCTGGTATTTTCCACGGACGTGGCCATCATCAAAAACATCAACACCGACGCCGTCATCGCCGTCTACCCGTTTACGCCGCAGCCCAGCATCACCAACGCCATCATCGGCGTGTCCGACGTTCCCGTCTTCGTAGGGATCGGCGGCGGCATCACCTCCGGCGCCCGCTCCGTGCGGCTTGCTGTAGAAGCGGAACACAGCGGCGCCTACGGCGTCGTGGTCAACGTGCCCATTCCGCCGGACGTCATTCGGGAAATCAAGCAGCACGTGGACATTCCCGTGGTTTCCACCGTCATCTCCGAGAAGCAGGACATCGATCAGCGGCTGAACGCCGGGGTCGACATCCTCAACGTATCCGCGGCAGCCAATACCCCGCAGGTCGTAGCGGCCATCCGCCAGCGATATCCCGGCGTTCCCATCATCGCCACCGGCGGTCCCACCGACGATACCATCCGCGATACCATCCGCGCCGGAGCCAATGCCATTACCTACACGCCGCCCAGCACCGGAAAATTGTTTGCTTCCATCATGGACCGCTACCGCGCTCAATACGAATAATCTCCAAACCTCACGTTGGTGTTTGACGAACGGGGTCGCAGGGTATAAAATAGAAACGTTGACAAAGGAGGATCCGGATATATGGAACGTTTAGAGGAACTGTATGAAAAGCTGATCGAGCTGGTTCCCGACGATCAGGTCGACCAATATATGGCCTGCGGCTGTTCGGTGGGACGAAATTATGATCTTATGGATAAGCGGCTTCTGGTGGTAGAGAAAATTCCCAAGGCTCCGCATCATGATGAAGATGGCTGTGATTGCGGCTACGGCTGCGGTGAGCATCACGACCATCACGGCGAACATCACAACCATCACCACGGCCCGCTGGAAAACAGAAATCTCAACAGTACCGACTTCACCGAGGCCATCGGCAAGATCAGCCGTCACCTGCTGAACATCTCGCCCAACCAGTGGCCCGATTCCATCGCCAAGACCTATCTGTACAAGGTCGCACCGATGGAGGGAAAAGCATCTCCCGAACTGTTGAAACGCCAGCACGATCTGTGCCGCGACATTCTTCTGGAAGAGATCCGCACCTACGATCCCACCCATATCCTGTTCCTCACCGGCTGGAGCAGCGTCTGGGACTTCGATCTCCCCATCTATCCCCTGTTGAAGGGAGAGATGGTCGAGGCCGTAGGAATGACGGACAACGGCGCACAGGTTCTGGTATCCCGCTACGCCATCCGCGATTCAGAGGACAAGTTCGTAGCGGACATCGTGTCCGCATTCCGGTCACTGGATGAAAACGCAGACAAAGACTCTCGATAATAACGACGAAAAAATGATGACCGAAAGGAGACTACAACATGAAATACGGCTATAAGACCAGCGGGACCTGCTCCCGTTACATCGAATTTGAAGTGGAGGACGGCATCGTCCACAACGTAGCATTCACCGGCGGCTGCAACGGAAACTTAAAGGCCATCGGAAAGCTGGTAGAAGGAATGAAGGTTGAGGACGTGATCGAACGCGTTCAGGGCGTGGACTGCGGTGGCCGCGGTACGTCCTGCGGCGATCAGCTGGCAAGAGCGCTGACCGCTGCAATGGAAGCCGGTGCAAAATAAGCCGGGCGAAACCAAATCGAATCAAATCAAATGGAATCGACCGCATCTAAAATGCAATCGAGTAGGGGCTATTGCATAGCCCCTCTCACACCACCGGGCATGCCGTTCGGCACCCGGCGGTGCAATTCAAATAATAATCCAAGCAACTTAGAAGTCCTCGCCTTGCGAGGATTTCTTTGCTAATGAGGTGGAGTCCCGTTGTTTTTGCTACAGCCTGGTAGTGGTCTCCAAATCCCACGGATTGCTTCGCCATCCACTCGGGT
>JAGATO010000081.1 GCA_017621195.1 Bacillota bacterium
CTCTTCGTCGGGACCGAAGATGCTGTAGTTGTTGTGGATGGTGGGGCAGACGTGGCTGACGTTTCCTACGTCGGTGGATCCGGCCACCTCTACGCTGGTCTGGATATCCGTGATCCCCACGGCGTTCAGATTCTTTGTCAGCTGAGCCTGCAGTCTGTGGTTGGTGACCAGGTCGTCGTATCCCAGCTCAAAGCGGGTGATTTCCAGCTTGGCTCCGGCGGCCAGCGCACCGGCTCTGGCGCAGTTTTCCACCTTTTCCACCACTTCCTTCAGGTAGGCCTTGGAGGTGGTCCGCACGTAGAACTGGGCCACGGCCCGCTCGGGAACGATGTTGGCTGCGACGCCGCCTTCTTTGATAATACCGTGGATCCGGGTGGTGGGAAGCACGTGTTCGCGCAGAGCGTTGATGGAGTGGAAGGTGGCAAGGCAGGCGTCCAGGGCGTTGATGCCCTGCTCCGGAGCGGCAGCGGCGTGGGCCGGTTTTCCCAGGAAGGTGAACTGGATGGGATCCAGGGCCAGAGAGGTTCCGCTTTCGATATCGTCACCGTAGGGGTGAGAGATCAGGGTCACATCCACGTCGTCGAAGGCTCCCTGAGCGGCAAAGGCAACCTTGGCGCCGCTGGTTTCCTCGGCGGGAGTTCCGCCCACGACGACGCGGCCACCGATCTCGTCCATCAGTTTGGACAACAGGACGCCGGCGCCGGAGGATACCGTACCCAGCAGGTTGTGGCCGCAGCCGTGTCCGATGTCGGGAAGAGCGTCGTATTCCGCCAGATAGCAGATGGTGGGACCGGGCTTCTTTCCCTGATATTCGGCGCGGAAGGCCGTGGGGATGTTCAGGTAGTTTTCTTCCACGGTGAAGCCGTGGCTTCTCAAAAATTTTACGTGGGCGGCACAGGCCTTGTACTCTTCGTTTCCCAGCTCGGGGTTATCGTAGATGTAGCGGCTCAGTTCGGCCATTTCCTCATGCAGAGGTTCGTACAGTTCAAAGATTCGATTCTTGTCCATGTAAATATCTCCTTTCCGCTGGATGGGACCGTACCGGTCCATGGGTTATCCTTCCTGCCCCATGGTCTGGATTTGGGTCATCGATCCGTAACGCTTCTGCGCCTGACGATACATGTCTTCGTCGTAGAACGAACATTGACCGGCGGTGAAAGCCTTGGCCGTTTCCACCAGAAAGCGGGCCGCTTCTTCCACGTCGGCATAATGGGAGGCACCTGTAGCGCAGCCGGGAACGGCGGTTTCTGTCGTGATGGCGACGCCTACCACCGGCGCAGCGGAGGCGGTAGAGGGCTGCAGGATGCTGTTCAGATGGTACAGCTCGTTGCCGTAAGGAGTAATGTCATAAGTTGAGAGAGCAAATACCCGGGGAAGCCTCCCGGTGGTGATCTGCATAATGTCCAGCAGATCGTCGCTGACGGGAAGGATGTATCCCTCCTTCACCGTGGGGGAGATGGCGATTCCGTTGCCGTTGATCAGCCGATTTCCTTTGGTGGTGTCCACGGACAGGATGGCGTCCAGCGCATCGGACACCTCCTCCCGGTTGACCTGAGCCGTTTCCACCGGCGAATCCATGAACGGAACGGGGTGGTGGGGACGGACCGGCGCATCGGGGCAGATGTGGGTGGATATGATCACGTCTCCCGGCAGAACGTCGCCTTTGACCTTCATGTCCAGCAGCTTGGCCGCCGCAGTCAGCGCTGCCAGAGCGCCGTCACCGTCGGAGACGAAACCGATGCGTTCCGGACGGGCACCCAGGCCGCCCAGACGTCCCAGAATTCCCAGTGTGGGAGCGTCCTCGCCGCGGGAACCGGGAATCCGCACTTTGATCATATCCGTAGAACCCCTGGGACCCTGCAGAGGATAGACGTAGATCTCCGCCTGCGGGTCGATGGACAGGAGGTACTGTTCCACCTGCGCGCCGCTGGCATTGGGGCTGTCCAGGATGTCGAACAGCTCCAGCATCTGTTTTAATACCATGGCAAATTTTCCTTTCTGTTTCGCTTTCGCATTGAATTACTTCCATTGTAGACGGAACCGGGGAATCTGTCAAAGGGAAGAGATCAAAAAGAATGAAATTGCATGAATATTTTGTTAATAATAAACAGGATATTTTTGAAAAGTTTTCTGTGAGACCTTGAAATTACGAAAAATTTGACGTATTATAAAGGAAATGAGGGAAATAATTAGACATAAGGCGAATTTAAAAAGAAAAAACAAAAGTAAATGTTCGTGTATTAAAGGAGCGAGACATGGTAAGAAGAATTTTTGTTGAAAAGAAGCCCGGATTCGATGTGGAAGCCCAGGGTCTGTACCAGGACATGAAGCAGAATCTGAGACTTCAGGGTCTGACCGGAGTCAGAGTATTAAACCGTTACGATATCGACCATATTCAGGACAGTGTCTACGCACAGGCGAAGTACACTGTATTTGCCGAAGCTGCCATAGATCGGTTGTACGAGGAAGAAATGCCCGACGATTTAGGCAGCTTGTTGTTTGCTGTGGCCTATCTTCCCGGTCAGTACGATCAGCGGGCCGATTCCGCCGTTCAGTGTATCCGCATGATCAATCCCGAATCCAAGGCGGAGGTTCGTTTCGCCAGAGTCATCGCTCTGCAGGGTGAGCTGTCCGAAGAGGAGATGAAGAAGGTCATCGAGTACAATATCAACCCGGTGGATTCCTGTCAGGTTTCTCTGGAGAAGCCGGAAACTCTGGAGATGGACGTGACGGAGCCGGAGGACGTGAAAACGGTGACCGGTTTCACCGCCTGGACGGAGGAAGAACTGGAGGACTACCGCAAGGCCATGGGATTCGCCATGAGCCACGGCGATATCTGCCACGTGCAGAATTACTTCCGGGACGAAGAGAAGCGCGATCCCAAAGTGACGGAGCTGCGCGTCATCGATACCTACTGGTCCGACCACTGCCGCCATACCACCTTCCAGACGGTGCTGGAAGACGTGGAATTTGAAGAAAATGCCTACGAAGGCCTGATCAAAGAAGCCTTCGACGAATACATGGACATCCGCAGGGATGTGTACGGCGATCGGAAGAAGGACGTCTGCCTCATGGATCTGGCTTGCATCGGAACGAAGTATCTGAAGAAGCTGGACGTGCTTCACGATCTGGACGAATCCGATGAAATCAACGCCTGCAGCATCAAAGTCACCGCCGTCATCGACGGAAAGGAAGAGGACTGGCTGGTGATGTTCAAAAACGAAACTCACAACCATCCCACGGAAATCGAGCCCTTCGGCGGTGCGGCTACCTGCCTCGGCGGCGCCATCCGCGATCCCCTATCGGGCCGCGTGTACGTCTATCAGGCCATGCGCGTCACCGGTGCTGCCGATCCCAGAACCGCCATTGAAGACACGCTGCGCGGCAAGCTGCCCCAGCGAAAGATCACCAGAGGTGCGGCTCACGGTTACAGCTCCTACGGAAATCAGATCGGTCTGGCCACCGGTCAGGTCAGCGAAATCTACCATCCCGACTACGTGGCAAAGCGCATGGAAGTAGGTGCTGTCATCGGCGCGGCTCCGGCGGACCACGTGAGAAGAGAGACGCCGGCTCCCGGCGATGTGATCATCCTGGTGGGCGGAAGAACGGGACGCGACGGCTGCGGCGGCGCCACCGGGTCTTCCAAGGAACACACGGAAGAATCCATCCTGACCTGCGGAGCGGAGGTTCAGAAGGGAAATCCGCCAGTGGAGCGGAATATCCAGAGAATGTTCCGCAGAAAGGAAGTTTCCACGCTGATCAAGCGCTGCAATGACTTCGGCGCCGGCGGCGTATCCGTTGCCATCGGCGAACTGGCTGACAGCCTGGAAGTGAACCTGGATCTGGTTCCCAAGAAGTACGAAGGACTGGACGGCACGGAACTGGCCATCTCCGAATCTCAGGAACGAATGGCCGTCTGCGTTGCTGCCGCTGACGCGGAAGCGTTTATGAATTACGCGGAGGAAGAAAACCTGGAATCCACCGTGGTTGCTCGAGTATGCGACCACGGCCGCTTCAAGATGTTCTGGCGCGGTCAGTGCATTTTGGATCTGTCCAGAGACTTCCTGAATACCAACGGTGTCAAGCAGTACGCCACGGTAAAGGTGGGCGGAACCGTGGATGCGGCGAAGCTGGAAGCTCCGGAATTCGCCACCTTCGAAGAAGCGCTGGGCGACCTGAACTGCTGCAGCCAGAAGGGCCTCGTCGACCGGTTTGACAGCACCATCGGCGCCGGAACGGTTCTGATGCCTCTGGGCGGAAAGTATCAGCTGACGCCGGCCTGCGGCATGGCTGCCAAGCTGCCCCTGACGGAAGGCTATACCGATACCACCACACTGATGGCCTACGGTTTCGATCCCCAGCTGTCGGAGAAGAGCCCCTACCATGGAGCCATGTATGCGGTCATCGACTCCGTGACCAAGATCGCGGCCATGGGCGGCGACGCATCCAAGGTGCGTCTGTCCTTCCAGGAGTTCTTTGAAAAGCTGGGAAGCGACCCCAAAAAGTGGAGCCGCCCCATGATGGCACTGTTAGGCGCTCTGAAGGTGCAGAAGGAACTGCAGATCCCGTCCATCGGCGGAAAGGACAGCATGTCCGGAACGTTTATGGATATCAGCGTTCCGCCGACCTTGATCTCCTTCGCCGTTGGGGTCACAGACGCCAATCAGGTCCTGTCTCCAGAACTGAAGAAGGCAGGGTCCAAGCTGGTATTAGTGGAAACGAAAAAGGACGAACGCGGAGTCATCGACTTCGTCGAATATAAAGAGAACATGGCCAGAGTTCATCAGCTGGCGAAGGAAGGAAAGATCCTGTCCGCCAACACCGTCGGAAAGGGCGGCCTGTTCATGGCTGCGGTCAAGATGGCCATCGGAAACAAGATCGGAGCCAGGTTGGACGACCTGTCCAAAGAAGAACTGCTGAAGGCTCGCTACGGCGCGCTGGTTCTGGAAATGGACTGCAGCGGCCAGAAAAGCTGCTGCGCTGCGGACAGCGACTGCTGCCCGGACCATTGGCAGGTCATCGGTGAAACCACCGAAGAGGCTGTCATCTGCGCCGGCGGTGAGAGCTTGAATCTGGACGATGTGATCGACCGCTACTGCGCTCCTCTGGAGGGCGTCTTCCCGGTGAAGACCGAAGGAAACGAACAGTACGAAGGAAAGACGGTGGAAGTCATCGACTTCTCCGAAAGAAATACGTCGAAGCCGGCCATTCGGACGGCCAAGCCGAAGATCATCATTCCGGCCTTCCCCGGAACCAACTGCGAAATGGATTCCAAGCGGGCCTTTGACCGGGCTGGCGGTGATGCGGAGATCCTGATCGTTCAGAATCAGACCGCAGCTCAGCTGAACCGTTCCATCGAGCTTTTGGCGGAGAAGATCCGGGAAAGCCAGATCGTCATGATCCCCGGCGGCTTCTCCGGCGGCGACGAGCCGGACGGTTCCGCCAAGTTCATCACGGCGGTATTCCGTAACCCGACGGTCTCCGAAGCAGTGAGAGATCTGCTGGATCGCAGGGACGGTCTGATGCTGGGCATCTGCAACGGTTTCCAGGCGCTGATCAAGCTGGGCCTGGTTCCCACCGGACAGATCATCACCACCGATGACAACAGCCCCACGCTGACCTACAACAAGATCGGCCGCCACCAGTCCTGTCTGGTGAGAACGCGGATCGCTTCCGTCAAATCGCCCTGGCTGGCCGGAACCCAGCCGGGTCAGGTGTTCACCATCCCCGTATCTCACGGAGAGGGCCGCTTCATCGCCGACGAAGCCACGTTGAAGGCGCTGATCGAAAACGGTCAGGTGGCTACCCAGTACGTGGACATGGACGGAAATCCCACCATGGATATCCGTTACAACCCCAACTTCTCCGCCATGGCCATCGAAGGCATCACCTCGCCCGACGGCAGAGTCTTCGGTAAGATGGGTCATTCGGAGCGCATCGGAAAGAACCTGTACAAGAACATCGTCGGAGACTACGACATGCAGATCTTCGAATCCGGCGTGAAGTACTTCAAATAGAGCAGCGAGGAGGAAAGAACCATGAAAGTTGCCATCATTATGGGAAGCAAGTCCGACTATCCTGTGGTCCAGAAGGCGGAGACCATCCTGCAGGAATTCGGAGTGGAATACGAAACGAGGATCATGTCGGCTCACAGAACGCCGAAGGTGACGGAGGCCTTTGCCGCCAATGCGGAATCCAACGGCTTCGAGGTCATCATCGCCGCCGCCGGAAAGGCGGCTCACCTGGCAGGCGTTCTGGCAGCGGGAACGGCCCTGCCGGTGATTGGGATTCCCATGAAGTCCAGCACGCTGGACGGACTGGATTCCCTGTTGTCCACGGTGCAGATGCCCAAGGGCATTCCCGTGGCTACCGTGGCGGTGGACGGCGCGGAAAACGCGGCTCTGCTGGCGGTGCAGATCTTAAGTGTAAAATACGATACGTTACGGGATAAGATGAAGCAGTACAAGGCGAAGATGGAAGCGGATATCATCGCTTTGGATCAGGAATTCCAGGAAAACAAATAAGGAGGAACCCATGGAAAAGGAAAAACTCACCTACAAGGATGCCGGCGTCGATACAAAAGAAGGAGAACGTGCGGTCAGCCTGATGAAGGAACACGTGAAAAAGACATTCAATGCCAATGTGTTGACCGGTCTGGGCAGCTTCGGCTCCCTGTTCCGCCTCCCCTGCGAAGGCATGAAAGAACCGGTGCTGGTGGCCGGAACCGACGGCGTAGGAACGAAGCTGAAGATCGCGTTCCTGACGGATCGCCACGACACCGTGGGCCAGGACTGCGTTGCCATGTGCGTCAACGATGTACTGTGCCAGGGCGCTACCCCTCTGTTCTTCCTGGACTACATCGCCACCGGTAAGGTGACGGCGGAGAAGATCGCCGACATCGTCAAGGGCGTGGCTGACGGCTGCGTCATCGGCCAGTGCGCTCTGGTGGGCGGTGAGACGGCGGAAATGCCGGATTTCTACGGCGAGGACGAATACGATATGGCGGGATTCTGCGTGGGTCTCGTGGACAGAGAACGGATGATCGACGGTTCCAGGATTCAGGAAGGCGACGTGATCATCGGCATTCCTTCTTCCGGAATTCACTCCAACGGCTATTCTCTGGTGAGAAAGATCTTCTTCGACCGTCTGGGCCTGAAGGTCACCGACTACGTGGAAGAGTTGGGTGAAACCGTAGGCGAAGCTCTGCTGCGTCCCACGAAAATTTACACTAAGGCAGTGACCTCCGTCCTGTCCCGCATGGATGTGAACGGCATCGTCCACATCACCGGCGGCGGCTTCTACGAAAACATCCCCAGAATCATTCCCGAAGGTCTGGGTGTGGAAATCCACGAAGGAACGTGGAAGGTTCCGGCCATCTTCCCCTTCATGCAGAAGGCGGCTAACGTCGAAAGGGAAGACATGTTCGCCACCTTCAACATGGGCGTCGGCATGATGATGATGGTAGCTCCCGACAAGGTCGAAGAAGCCATGGGATATCTGAGAGAAGCAGGAGAAGAGCCTTCCATCATCGGTAAGATCGTAAAGGGCAATGGAGTAACCGTATGCGAAAAGTAAACATTTCCGTCATGGTGTCCGGCGGCGGGACCAACTTCCAGGCCGTCATCGACGCCATCGAAAGCGGTGAGATCCCCTGGGGACAGATCGTCCAGGTGATCTCCAGCACAAGTAAAGCCTATTCCCTGGAACGGGCAAAAAAACACAACATCAAGGCGAAGGTCATCGGCAGGGAGAACTACCCTGATATGGACCGTCGCACCGACGCTATTTTAGCGGCGCTTGCGGAAGAAAAAACCGATATGATCGTGCTGGCCGGGTACATGAGCGTTCTGGACGGACGGCTCATCGAAGCGTACCGCGATCGGATCATCAACATCCACCCGTCCCTGATTCCCAAATACTGCGGCAAGGGCTTCTACGGACATCACGTCCACGAGGCCGTTCTGGCCGGCGGAGAGACCGAGAGCGGGGCAACCGTCCACTTCGTGGACGAGGGCGTGGACACGGGGAAGATCATTCTGCAGCGAAAGGTGTCGGTGGAACCGGACGATACGCCGGACAGCCTGGCTGCCCGGGTATTGAAGGTAGAACATACGATTTTGCCTCTGGCGGTAAAACAGCTGACAGAGCAGTTGGCGAAACAGTAAAGACATCAGGAGGACAGAATTATGGGCGGAGTCTTTGGAGCCGTTTCCAAGCGCGATTGCGTCATGGATATATTCTTTGGAACGGACTATCATTCCCATTTAGGTACGAAGCGGGGCGGCATGTGCGTCTACGATGAAAAGAAGGGATTCGACAGAGTCATTCACAACATCGAAAATTCGCCGTTCCGGACAAAATTTGAACAGGACAGCATTTCCATGAAGGGAAACTTCGGCATCGGCAGCATCAGCGACGGCGAGCCGCAGCCCCTGACCATCTACAGTAAACAGGGCCACTATTCCATCGGAACCGTGGGCCGCATCAACAACAAGGCTCAGCTGGTACAGGAACTGATCGATAACGGAGCTCATCAGTTCATGTCCATGAGCGGCGGCGACATCAACAACACGGAGCTGGTGGCTGCTCTGATCTCCACGGGTACCAGCCTGGTGGACGGAATTCAGAGAGCGCAGAAGAAGATCGACGGCTCCATCACCATCCTGCTGCTTACGTCCTACGGACTGTACGCGGCCCGGGATCTGGTGGGTCGCACACCTCTGGTGATCGGAGAAAACGAGGACGGCTACTGCGTAGCCTCCGAATCCTTCTCCTTCGCCAATCTGGGGTATACGCCCTGCAAGGAGCTGGGGCCTGGCGAAATCGTACTGATGAAGCCTGACGGTTTGGAAACCGTCAGGGAAGCAGGCGAGAAGATGCGGGTCTGCACCTTCCTGTGGACGTACTTCGGCTATCCGCCCACGGTATACGAAGGGAGAACGGTAGAAGCGTCCCGGTACCGCAACGGCGCCAGCATCGCCGAGAAGGACAGGGATGACAATATGAAGGATAAGGTGGACTACGTTGCCGGCATTCCCGACAGCGGCATCGCCCATGCATTGGGCTATGCACAGGTGTCCGGAATCCCCTACGCCCGTCCGCTGATCAAGTATACGCCGACCTGGCCCAGAAGCTTCATGCCTCAGAACCAGAAGGCCAGAGACCTGATCGCCAAGATGAAGCTGATCCCCGTACCGGAAGTGATTCAGGGTAAGAGATTCGTTCTGGTGGACGATTCTATCGTCCGGGGAACGCAGCTGAGGGAGACCGTCACCTATCTGAAGGAAAAGGGAGCGGACGAGATTCACGTGCGTTCTGCCTGTCCGCCCATCATGTTCGGCTGCAAGTACTTGAACTTCTCTCGATCGGTCAGCGACATGGATCTGATCAGCCGCCGCGTCATCGCGGAGCTGGAGGGTGGAGAGGTATCCGACGAAATACTGCAGGAATACGTGGATGCTTCCACGGAACGCCACGCCAGAATGGTGGGACGGATCAGCGAGATCATGCAGTTTGACAGCCTGAAATTCCAGACGCTGGAGGATGCGCTGGACGCTGTAGGCATCGACCGCTGCAAATTATGTACCTATTGTTGGGATGGAAAGGAATAGAGGAGGTAACAAGTCATGAGAGCATTGATCAGCGTTTCCGATAAAACAGGAGTAGTAGAATTTGCCCAGCAGCTGGCCGGACTGGGCGTGGAGATCATCTCCACTGGCGGCACAGCCAAAAAGCTGGCTGACAGCGGCGTTCCCGTCATCGGCATCTCCGATGTCACCGGTTTTCCCGAGTGTCTGGACGGCCGCGTCAAGACGCTGCATCCCGCCGTTCACGGCGGCATCTTAGCCATGAGAGACAAGCCGGAGCACATGAAGCAGCTGGAGGATCTGGGAATCCAGACCATCGACATCGTGGCCATCAATTTATATCCCTTCAAGGCCACCATCATGAAGGAAGGCGTAACCCTGGCGGAAGCCATTGAAAACATCGACATCGGCGGACCTACCATGCTTCGTTCCGCCGCCAAGAACCACAAGGACGTGGTGGTTGTCTGTGATCCTGCCGACTACGCAGCTGTGGTGGAAGAACTGAAGGAAATGGGAACGGTATCCTACGACACCAAGTACCGTCTGGCGCTGAAGGTATTCCCGCACACCGCCGCTTACGACGCCAGGATCTCCGACTATCTGAGAAAGCAGATCGGCGCGCCGCTGCCCGACCAGCTGACCCTGACCTTCGAGAAGAAGCAGAGCCTGCGCTACGGCGAAAACCCGCACCAGAGCGCTTCCTACTACAGCGAGATCCAGCCGGCGGACGGCGA
>JAGATO010000082.1 GCA_017621195.1 Bacillota bacterium
GGTAAACCGCCTGTCCTCCCTGAAGGATGCGGAGATCAACAAGGCCAAGGAAGTGCTGGCTTACGAGGTGACGAAGCTGGTTCACGGTGAAGAAGAAGCTGAAAAGGCCCAGTCTGCGGCACGGGCTCTGTTTGCTGGCGGCGGCAACATGGCCAACGTTCCCACCACGGCGATGGACAAGGCCCGCTTCGAAGGCGAAGGCATCGGTGTCGTAGCTCTGATCAAGGAACTGAAGCTGGTTCCCTCCAACGGCGAAGGCTTCCGCACCATCGAGCAGGGCGGTCTGACCATCGACGATGTGAAGGTGACCGATCCCAAGATGAAGATCACGCTGGACAGCTTCAAAGACGGCTCCATCCTGATCAAGAAGGGAAAGAAGACGTTCCACAAGGTAGAGCTGCAGTAGGCGGCGAACCATTAGATAAAATTGCCATCAGATAAAATCAAAGAAAACGGTCTTTCCGCATCTGTAACGGGCGCGGAAGAGGCCGTTTTTGTTTTGCTAAGGTTTTTTGCTTCTCGTTGGAAATTCTTTCTTTGTACGAAACTTTCTTAGAGATTGCCGCGTCTAATAACTGAGGATTTGATTGCATTGAGCCAAAGCCTGTTGTATTACAGGGGACAGTGCAGTAAAATGAAAGCGTATCGTTATATCTTAATGAAGTATCAGAAGGGGAAAGCTATGAAACAGGAGACAACGGCTCAGGGAAAACCGCTGATCCGCGTGGAACACGTGCGGAAAGTCTACCGCATGGGCGAGGAGAAGGTGGTTGCTCTGGACGACGTCAGCTTATCCATCTACAAAGGTGAGATCGTCTGCTTTCTGGGGACTTCCGGTTCGGGAAAATCCACGTTTCTGAACATGGTGGCCGGACTGGAAAAACCGACGCGGGGGGAGATCTACATCGGAGACATTCCCATTCACAAGCTGGATGAAGAACGGGTCACGCTGTTTCGCCAGAAGAACATCGGGTTCATCTTTCAGGCGTATCATCTGCTTCCCATGCTCACCGCGCTGGAAAACGTCAGCCTTCCGCTGATCTTCCGGGGCGTGGACAAGAAGCAGCGGGAAAAGACCGCCCGGGCCATGATGAAGGCGGTGGGACTGGAAGGGTACGAAAAGCGAAAGCCCAGCCAGATGTCCGGCGGTCAGCAGCAGCGCGTGGGAATTGCCAGGGCACTGGTGGGAACGCCGAAGATCATCTTCGCCGACGAACCCACAGGAAACCTGGACAGTAACACCACCCGCGAAGTCATGCAGCTGATCGTTGATCAGGTGAAAAGTCACGGACAGACGCTGATTCTGGTGACTCACGACAGGACCATCGCGGACTACGCGGATAAGGTCGTGACCATCCAGGACGGAAATATCATCAAGATCCAACAGAATACCAGTGATGTGGAATCTACGTTGAACGAGAATTGAAGGAGGATAAGAGATGAAGGGCCAGAGCCATTCCATAACGAAGAAAGACACAGGGAAAGCGATTTCTCTCTTCCTGATCGCCCTGCTGTTATTCAGCGCGGCGATCCTTCCCAGACCTGCCTATGCGGCGGTGGGAAATTACATAAAAATATCCCAGAACGGCGGTTTTTTTGCGGCGCCGGGAGACAAGGAACATCCCATTGAGGTGACCGTAAAGAACAACGATAACAAAGAAGAACACAAGGTGACGGTAAAGCTGAACGGAAGGCAGGGAGAATTCACCGTCAAGACCAAACCCATGAACGTGACCCTGGCTCCTGGAGAAGAGACGAAGCTGACCTTCAGCGTGGACATCGCCAGAACCATGGACACGACCACCTACACGCTGGTGGCTACGGCGGCGGAGGACGGCGAAGTGGTAGGAAACTCCAACATGCGAGTCTCTCTCACCAACGCCAACGGTACGTATGAGGGCCTGGGGATCAACTATGCGCTGGACAACGCCGAAGGGCTGGTTGCGGGGGCCGTCAACGATCTGAAGTTCGAATTCTACAACAGAGGAAGCGTCCGCCTGAGAGACGTCAGCGCGGAGATCTCTCTGCCAGACGGCATCACCGTCAACAACGCGGCTGCCACGGCAAACCTGGGCTACCTGGACATCGGCGAGCGCAAGAACACCAGCTTCCCGCTGAAGGTGGAAGAGTCCATCGAAAATACCAACCATCCCATCAAGCTGAGCATCACCGCCAAGGTTCTGAAGGACGGGGTGTGGGAAGACCGGACCTTCTCCGATACGTTTTACATTTCGGCCATCGGCGGAAACGGCGGAACGGTGACGAAGAACCTGACCATCGGCAACGTGACGATGCCTCAGTCCGTCAAGCCGGAGGAGGACTTTACGCTGTCCTTTACGGTGACCAACAACGGATCCACGGAAGTGGAGCATCTGAAGATCGAAGCAGCCGTTCCCGACGGACTTCTGAACAAGACGACAGCTACCTTTGTGGAGAATTCTCTGGCTGCGGGCCAGTCCAAGTCGTATTCGGTTACCCTGATGGCGACCGACGAGAGCAAGGATACCACATATCCCATCAAGCTGACCGTCAGTTCTCTGAAGGACGAAGCCTCCAGTCCCATCATGCAGTACGGAAGCGTCTACGTGAAGACCGACGGAAACAGCTCGGTGAAGACGCCGCGTCTGATGGTGGACACCTATGACTACGGCGGCGGCTACGTGAAGACCGGCGATGAATTCGCTCTGACCATCGGTCTGATGAACACTGCCGGAAAGGAACTGAGCAATATCAAGGTCACCGTTGCCGGAGGAGATACCTTCGTTCCGGTGGGCAGCTCCAACGCGTTCTTCGTGGATTCCATCGGAGCCAAGGGCCACTACAGCAAGATGCTCCATCTGCGGGCCAACGCCGGTGCGGAGCAGACCACGGCTACGCTGACCGTCAACATGGAATATGAGGACGCTTCCGGAAATGCCTACACTGCAGAGGATACCATTTCCATTCCTCTGGTTCAGGATACTCGTCTTGAGGTCAACGACGTGACTGCCCCCTGGGAGTGCTACGTGGGATCTCAGGGAAGCACCAGCGTGGAATTCTACAACATGGGAAAGACCACGCTGAACAATCTGCGCGTTACGGCGGAAGGAAACTTCGATACCATGGAATCCAACAGCTACTACGTTGGAAACATGAGCAGCGGCTCCACCGACGATTTCAGCTTCAGCTTCATTCCCAGAGAGGTGGGCCCTGTGGAAGGAAAGGTGATCTTCACCTACGAGGATCCCTCCGGACAGGAACAGCGATTGGAGAAGGAATTCGTGTTCGAAGCTACGGAGATGCCGGTCTGGGACGATTCCGGTATGGAGATGCCCGTGGAAGAGCCACAGAGTAAGATTTCCTGGAAAATGGCAGCCGGTATCGGCGCAGCCGTTGCCGTCGTTGGAATCATCCTCTTCCGCAGACATCGGAAAAAGAAGATGCACCAACAGCTGGAAATGGAAGACGAATAGCGGAGGGCTGACATGAACAACAGAGATTTACTGGACCTCTGTTTCCGCAATCTGTTTCGCCGCCGGGCGAGAACGCTTCTGGCGGTCATCGGCGTCGTGGTAGGAACCTGCGCCATCGTGGTCATGATGTCCATCGGCTACGGTCTGACCGCCAATTTCCAGGAGCAGATCGAAAGCTACGGAAATCTGCACCTGATCCAGGTGTCGTCCAATGGAAATAACGGCGTTGCCAATCAGGACGACCTGAAGGGCATCATCAACGACAAGACGCTGAAGACCATGAGCGAGATCAAAGGCGTGGATGCGGTGACGCCCATCATCAGCGAATACATGACCGTGGCTGTGGGGAAAAAGGTGACCCAGACGGAGTTCGTGGGCATCGACGCAGATGTGCTGGAAAAATTCAACTATGAGGTCAGCGAGGGACGGATGCTGAAGGCCACCGATAAGAACGGCGTCCTGTTCGGAAACAACGTCCCCATGTGGTTTTACAATCCCAACAAGAACGACTGGAGCGAAGAACCGGAGAAGGTGGTGGGAGAAAAGCTGGTCATCACCGCCGATTGGGAATACGGAATGAAGAAAAAGAGCTCCGATTCCGATAAAATCCAGTATCCGGAGTTCAAAGGAAAGGGCATCGGCGTTCTGGCCGCCGAAAACGATGAATCCGCCTATCGGGTCTACATGAACATGGCTGATCTGGAGGAGATCATCGCCGCCAATAAGAAGGCACGTAAGGACAACAGTTCCAGCACCAATAGCCGCCTCGGTAAGACATACGACCAGGCCTGGGTCTACGTGGGCGAGATCGCCGATGTGGAAGACGTGATCAAGGTCCTGAAGGAGGACATGGGGTACTACACCTACAGCCCCACTGACTGGCTGAACGCCATGCAGGATACGGCAAACATGATTCAGGCGGTACTGGGCGGCATCGGCGGTATTTCGCTGTTCGTCGCAGCTCTGGGAATTACCAACACCATGATCATGTCCATCTATGAACGGACGAAGGAAATCGGCGTCATGAAGGTCATCGGCGCCAACCTGAAGGACATTCGGAAGATGTTCCTCATCGAGGCCGGCCTGATCGGCTTCGGCGGCGGTGTGATCGGTCTGATTCTCAGCTATCTGATCTCCTTCCTGATGAACACCGTTCTGATCAACGTCATGGGTTCTTTCCTCAGCGAGCTGGGCGGCTACGGATCCTCGGTCTCCATCATCCCGTGGTACGTGGCGCTGGGAGCGTTAGCGTTTGCCACCTTCGTGGGTGTGGCAGCGGGCTACGGCCCGGCGCGCCGCGCCATGAATTTGTCTGCGCTGGAAAGCTTGCGGAACGAGTAAGTGTATGGTACAATAGAATAAGTCGAAAATCCGCAGGAAGAAGACCTGCGGATTTTTTTGAAAGGGAAAGGAGAACGAATGAAACAGGTTTACAAGGAGATTTCGAATAAACTGACGAAATTTGTATTTCATGCCTCCACGGCTTTCGAGTGGATCATTTCTCTGATCATTCTTCTGGCCATCGGCATTGAGATTCTGGATCTGATCGGTACATACCAGATCTTCAACACCGATTTTAGTACGGTAGAGTTGAACGAGATGCTTAGCGATATTCTGGGGCTGGTAGTTGGTTTGGAGTTCATCAAGATGATGATGCTGCACTCCCACGGTGCGATCCTGGAGGTGCTGATGTTCGCTACGGCCCGTCAGCTGATTCTGGATCACAGTATGCAGGGCCATCTGCTGGGCGTGGTTGCCATCGCCGGTCTGTTTGCGATCTGGCGTTTCCTGTATGACCGAAACGAAGAAAAGGCCCGTCTGGAACGCATTCTCGAACACATCCGCGCCAAGGAAGAGACGAATCAGCCGCTGAACATGGAGGAGATGGACACCATCGAGGTCATCGAAAAAGCGGGCGTGTGGAAGGAATACTCGCAGCATCACAGATAAGTCCAATCCATTGGAAATGACAGGCTTGACGGCGAATAAAACTTTCGAAAAAGGTCAAAAATGTAGTTGACACAAGCCTTGAAATTTTATATACTAGACGTGCATTGTGCCGCGATGCACGTTTTTTATTGCGATTGTTCAAAGCCGCAAGGCGGCTTTTTACGATATACGCAGGGTGCAGGCTGGGATTCCGGCCGTGGCCCTCACGTTATTTTTAGTTGTGTCGAACCCGATCGCAGCGAAGCGATCTCAGTAGACAAGGAGGTTTAACAATGAAATCTTACATCGCAAAGCCTCAGGAAGTGGAAAGAAAGTGGTACGTGCTGGATGCCGAAGGAAAGACCCTGGGCAGACTGGCCAGCGAAGCTGCTTCCATCCTGAGAGGAAAGAAGAAGCCGATCTACACTCCTCACGTTGACACCGGTGACTATGTCATCATCATCAACGCTGAAAAGATCGAAGTGACTGGTAAGAAGAGAAAGGAAAAGATCTACAAGAGACACACCGGTTATCCGGGCGGTCTGAAGGAGATCACCTTCGAAAAGTTACTGGCAAGAAAGCCGGAAGAAATTCTGCGTCATGCCGTTAAGGGCATGCTGCCGAAGGGTCCTCTGGGCAGAGAGATGGCTAAGAAGCTGAAGATTTATGCTGGTCCTGAACACAAGCACGAAGCTCAGAAGCCGGAAATCTGGAATTTCTAATTGAAGGGAGGATATCAAAATGGCAAAAATGCAGTACTGCGGAACAGGCAGAAGAAAATCTTCCGTAGCCAGAGTAAGA
>JAGATO010000083.1 GCA_017621195.1 Bacillota bacterium
AAGCTGGCGGACCGCCTCCACAATCTTCGCACGATCAACTACATGACCGAGGCGAAGATCAAGGAAAAGTGTACGGAAACGCTGGAGGTTTATGCGCCGCTGGCCAGCCGTCTCGGTATTTACGCCATCAAATTTGAATACGAAGACATCGCGCTGAAAATGCTGGACCCCGAAGCCTATTATTCCATCGCCAATGCGGTGAACTGCCGTAAAGAGGAGCGGGAAGAGGCCATTAACAAGGTAATCAAGCGCATTGACGATGCGCTGAAGCCGACGATTCAGGGATATGAGATCAAAGGCCGGTCCAAGCATTTCTACAGCATTTACAGAAAGATGAAGTACCAGCACAAGCAGCTGGATGAGATCTTCGACCTGACGGCTGTCCGTGTCATCGTCAGCTCCGTCAAGGACTGCTACGCTGTATTGGGGCTGGTCCACACCATGTGGAAGCCGGTGCCGAAGCGGTTCAAGGATTACATTGCCATGCCTAAGAGCAACCGCTATCAGTCCCTGCACACCACGGTGTTCGGCGATGACGGAACCCCCTTTGAGATCCAGATCCGCACCTGGGAGATGCACCAGATCGCAGAATACGGTATTGCTGCCCACTGGAAATACAAAGATGGCGTGACCAACAAGAAGATGGACGAGGAGATGAAGCTGTCCTGGCTGCGCCAGACGCTGGAGTGGCAGAAGGAGCTGAACGACTCTAAGGAATTTCTGAACACCCTGAAGGTAGACCTGTTCTCCAATCAGGTGTACGTATTGACGCCGAAGGGCGATGCCATGGAGCTGCCCGCCGGCTCCACGCCGCTGGACTTTGCATTTAAGATCCACTCGGCAGTCGGAGCCAAGTGCATCGGAGCCAAGGTCAACGGCAAGATGGTGCCCATCGACTACGTGCTTCAGAACGGTGAGATCGTGGATATCGTCACCTCCAACAGCAGCAAGGGGCCCTCCCTAGACTGGCTTAAGATCGTCAAGACCAATACGGCCAAGACGAAGATCCGTCAGTGGCTGAAGAAGGAAAACCGTTCGGAAAGCACAGAAAAAGGAAAGGAAATGCTGGAAAAGCTGGTTCGCCGCAAGGGCTATGACCAGCAGCAGATCCTGAAAAATGCCTATGTGGCCAAGGCGGCCAAAACGCTGAATTACGGCAGTGCAGACGAGCTTTACACCGCCCTCAGCTACGGCGGCGTTCTGGTCAATAAGGTCCTGGTCATGCTGGTGGACTATTACCATCAGGAAAAGCAGGACGAACTGAAGCGCAGGGAAAAGGAAGCGGCTGCGCTGGAAAAGAAGAAGAAAAAGCACGTTAACCACGGCAATTCCGCCGGAATCAAGGTGGAGGGTGTGGACAATCTTCTGGTTCGCTTCTCCAAGTGCTGCAATCCCGTTCCCGGAGACGAGATCGTGGGCTTCATCACCAAAGGCCGAGGCATTTCCATCCATCGCAAGGACTGCATTAACGTGCTGTCTCTGCCGGAGGAAGAGCGCCAGCGGTTCATCGATGTGCAGTGGGATCAGGAGAAGGACAATCTGGCCTACGATACGTCGATCCACATCCTGGCGGAGGACCGCAAGGGATTGATCAGCGACATTTCGAGAGTCTGTGAGGATATGGATGTGAACATCACCGGGGTTAACGCCAAGAGCGCCAGAGACGGCATCGTCAACATGGTGCTGACGGTGGCCATCTCCAACACCAGTCAGATGGAGAAGATGCTGACTAACATCAAATCCATCTCCGGTGTAGCGGATGTGTACCGATCCATTTCGTAAGGAGAGAGTATGAGAGCAGTAGTGCAGCGCGTTCTTCACGCCGATGTGACCGTGGACAAAACGATGACGGGGGAGATCGAACAGGGTTTGATGGTTCTCCTGGGCGTGGGCGAAGGCGATACGGAAAAGGATGCGGAGTACATGGCGGAAAAGGTATGTGGACTGCGCATTTTCGAAGACGAAAATGAGAAGATGAATCTGTCGGTGCAGGATGTGGGCGGCGATATTCTGGCTGTTTCTCAGTTCACCCTGTACGGAGACGTACGAAAGGGGAAGCGTCCCAGCTTCAGCACGGCGGCGGAGCCTCAGGAGGCAAATCGGCTGTACCGATATTTCATCCGCTGCTGTCAAGAGAAGGGTGTCCACGTGGAAGAAGGGATTTTTCAGGCGGACATGCTGGTTAAAATCCATAACGACGGGCCCGTGACCATCCTGCTGGACAGTGGAAAAACATTTTAGAGGACAGAAGGAGCAGAATCCCATGAACATCGAACATTATTTCAGCGGACCTCTGCAGGTGAACTGCTATCTGGTCTACGACGATACGAAGCGGGCATTCATCGTGGATCCCGGCGGGTTTCAACCGGAGCTGGCACGATCGGTGGAAGAGAAGGGACTGACGGTGGACTATATCGTTCTGACACACGGTCACGGCGATCACATCGGCGGTGTCCCGCGGCTGAAGCAGCTGTATCCCCATGCGAAGATCCTGGCCTGCGAAAAGGAGAGAGACTTTCTGGGTGATCCGCGGCAGAATCTGACCATGGAGACGCTGGGAGCAGCCATCTCCGTCACGCCGGATGTCTGCGTCCGGGACGGGGAAGAACTGGTCGTCGGAACCATGAAACTGAAATTTCTGGAAACGCCCGGTCACACCAAGGGAGGAATGTGCATCTTCCTGCCGGAGGAAAAGATCCTGTTCAGCGGCGATACGCTGTTTCGGGCCTCCATCGGACGGACTGACTTTCCCGGCGGCTCCTTTCCGGAAATTGCAGAATCCATCCATACCAAGCTGTTTGTCCTGCCGGATGAGACCGTAGTTCTGCCGGGTCACATGGGACAGACCACCATTAAATATGAAAAGGAAATGAATCCCTTTGTATAACATTTATCTGGAAGAAAACAAACTAAAATACGAGCTGAACGAACTGGTTAAGATGTTTTTGAAACCGTCGGAATTCCAGTTGGTCGGCCCGGAAGCCAAAGCGGAAGCGCAGGTTTGCGTGGAGGGAATGGACGATAAAAACGAAGCGAAGCGATTTCTGTTCGATCAGCTGTCCCGGCTCACGGGACAGACGCCCGACTGGGGAACGCTGACCGGCGTCCGTCCGGTCAAGCTGGCCATGGAGCAGTTCCGAAAGGGATATGACGCTGACCAGGTGAGGCGGATCCTGAAGGAGACGTATTATCTCAGCGACGAGAAGATCGAACTTCTGGTGAATCTGTGTCTGCTTCAGAGAGAGATTTTGAAGGACTGCGATCCCGACGCCGTCGGGATTTACGCCGGAATTCCCTTCTGTCCCACGCGGTGCGTCTACTGTTCCTTCACCTCCAATCAGGTGAAGTACGAAAAGATTCCGCCGTATCTGCGGGCGCTTCATAAAGAAATCAACTTCGTCGGAGAGCACCTTCGGACCATCGGCCGCAAGGCCGAATCCATCTACATCGGCGGAGGAACCCCCACCACGCTGACGGCGGAGGACCTGAGGGAACTGATTGCCCGAATCCAGAGTGCTGTCGACATGAGCGGTGTCCGGGAGTTCACCGTGGAGGCGGGTAGACCCGATACCATCACGGAAGAAAAGCTGCGGGTTATCCGTGACAGCGGCGTCGGACGGATCAGCATCAATCCCCAATCCATGAAGCAGCGGACTCTGGATCTGATCGGACGATCCCATACGCCGGAGGAGATCCGGTCGGCCTTTCGCAAGGCGAAGGAGATGCGGATTCCCATCATCAACGCCGATCTGATCACGGGACTTCCGGAAGAAAATCCGGAGGATTTCCGCCATACGCTGGAAGAAATCATCCAACTGGATCCGGAGAATATCACGGTTCACACACTGGCGGTCAAGCGGGCTTCCCGGCTCATCGAGCAGGATGCGGATTACCACTACCGTCAGGGGGAAGTGGTGAGGGAAATGCTGTTCATCGCCTCGAAGCTTCTGACGGAGGCCGGATACCATCCCTATTATCTGTACCGTCAGAAACACATGTCCGGGAACTTTGAAAACGTGGGCTGGTCCAAGCCGGGGACGGAGAGCATCTACAACATCCGCATCATGGAGGAAGACCAGACCATCGTGGCCATGGGTGCCGGCGGGATCAGCAAGATGTACTATCCGGAGGAAAACCGTCTGGAGCGGATACCCAACGTATCCAATTACGAAATTTACATCGACAGGATCGATGAAATGATAGAACGCAAAAGAAAAGGAATCGAATAACCATACAGGAGGCATTTACTATGGCTAATTTATTCAAGAGAACCCATATGTGCGGCGTTCTCACCAAGGAACACATCGGACAAAACGTGGTACTGAACGGCTGGATTCAGAAGAGAAGAAATCTGGGCGGCCTGATCTTCTGCGATCTTCGCGATAAGTCTGGCATCGTTCAGATCGTATTCAACGATCATATTCCTCAGGAACTGTTCGACAGAGCCGACAAGCTGAGAAGCGAATTCGTCGTAGGCGTGAAGGGCGAGGTAAAGGAAAGAGAATCCAAGAACAAGGATCTGTCCACCGGAGAGATCGAAGTATACGCCAACGATCTGGTAATCTACTCCGAAGCGGAAACGCCGCCCATCTACGTGAAGGATGACGATAACGTATCGGAGGATCTGCGCCTGAAGTATCGCTATCTGGACCTGAGAAAACCCAAGATGCAGAAGAACCTGACCTTCCGTCACCGCATCATGAAGGTGACGCGAGACTTCTTCGACAGCGAAGGCTTCACGGAAGTGGAAACGCCGATTCTGATCAAGCCGACGCCGGAAGGCGCCAGAGACTATCTGGTTCCCAGCCGCGTCAACCCCGGAAAGTTCTATGCGCTGCCTCAGTCTCCCCAGATGTTCAAGCAGATTCTGATGGCCAGCGGTACCGATCGGTATTTCCAGATCGCCAAGTGCTTCCGGGATGAAGATCTGAGAGCCGACCGTCAGCCGGAGTTCACCCAGATCGACCTGGAGATGTCCTTCGTGGAAATGGATGACGTCATTGAAGTGCAGGAGCGCTTCTTACAGAGAATTTTCAAGGAAGTCATGAACGTGGACGTTCCGGTTCCGTTCCCCAGACTGACCTACGATGAGGCCATGACCCGCTACGGCAGCGACAAACCGGATACCCGCGTGGGCTTCGAACTGAAGTGCTTAAACGACGTGGTCAAGGATTGCGGATTCAAGGTGTTCACCGATGCTCTGGAAGCCGGTGGGGATGTGCGCGGCATCAACATGAACGGCTGCAGCGACAAGTTCAGCCGCAAGGACATCGACAAGATGACCGATTCCATCAAGACCTTCGGCGCTAAGGGCATGATCTGGATGCGCGTGGAAGAAAACGAGATCCATTCCTCGGTCAATAAATTCTTCACCCAGGAGCAGCTTCGCGAAATCGCCGACGTCTTCGACGCCAAGGCCAACGACCTGATCCTGATCGTTGCTGCTAAGCCGTCCGTCGTCTTCGACAGCCTGGGCTTCCTGCGCCGCGACCTGGCCGGAAAGCTGGGAATGCTCAACGACAAGCAGTACAACCTGCTGTGGGTCGTAGACTTCCCGCTGTACGAGTACAACGAGGAAGAGGGCCGCTATCAGGCCATGCATCACCCGTTTACCTCTCCCAAGGCAGAGGACATCCCCATGCTGGATTCCGAACCGTGGAAGGTGAAGGCAAACGCTTACGATATCGTTCTCAACGGCGTAGAACTGGGCGGCGGTTCCATCCGTATCCACGACCAGAAGCTGCAGAAGAAGATGTTCCAGGTACTGGGACTGGACGAGGACGACATTCAGAACAAGTTCGGCTTCCTGTTAGAAGCGTTCAAATACGGAGTACCGCCTCACGGCGGACTGGCCTACGGACTGGACCGTCTGGTCATGCTGCTGTCCGGTGCACCGTCCATCCGTGAAGTGATGGCTTTCCCGAAGAATCAGAATGCCCAGTGCATGATGTCCGATGCTCCCTCCGTGGTGGGCGATAAGGAATTGGGTGAGCTGTCCATCAAGGTGGATATCGAAGAATAAGGATAATGTGACATCGCCATGAAACGAATTGGAATTTTTGGCGGAAGCTTTGACCCCATCCATTACGGTCATCTGCATCTGGCGGAAGAAGCCCGGTGTATGGCCGGACTGGATCGGGTGCTGTTCATCCGTCAGGGTCAGGTGGCGCTCAATGCGACGGTAGATGAAATACGCCTGGAGCAGGGCAAGTCTGTTGATGGGTTATTCCGGGAGGTGTTCAGATGTTAGGAAAACTGATAAA
>JAGATO010000084.1 GCA_017621195.1 Bacillota bacterium
ATATTCTTCTGCTGACTGACTTATTGTTTTACCGGGATATCGGAATCCCCATCGCCGACATTCACCGGATCTTGGACGGCATGGAGCCGGAGAAGATCACGGCGCTGATTGATGAAAAGCAGACGGAAATTCAGGCGGAGATCCGCCGTCTCCAACAGTCCCGAACCAAGCTGGAACGCTGGAAGGAATTCCACGACCAGTCCCTGTCCTACATTCATCAGTTCGACGTGCGCCCCATGCCGTCCGTTCTGGTTCACAAGAAGGCTCTGATCAGATCCGATGGCGGTCCTTCCCTCCGCCAGTTCATCCCCTGGCCCCGGGAGCTGTCCTTCTTCGCCACCTTCTCCTTCTACTGTAACGTAACGAACGATCCCGTCACCGTATCCCGCTACGTCGTACTGGATCAGAGCATCGCCGCCGATCTGGAATTTACGCCCCAGCCCGGTGAATACATGGAGGAAACGGCAGATCGCTGCCTCTTCACTGTGGTGGAATACAGCGACGACTGGGAGAAGATGCTGAAGCCGTTGATGGAATACGCCCGGCTTCACGATCTGCCTCTGGCCGGTCCGGTCTACGGCCGCCAGAGCATTAACGACTACAGTCACAACCGGATGCGCGAATACTACCGCGTCTACGCCGTGCTGCAGGGAGGAAAAGAAAAATAAATGAAAAAAGCCTCTTGACCTTATAGTTACTCCAACGTTTATGATAATGTTAGACAACGTAACTAAAATGTCAGGAGGTTTTCTTATGATACAGTCCACGGGTACGCTTCACATGTCATACCCTCGTTTCTTACAATATATTCTTCCGTCCATCCTCAGCATGATGGCCCTGTCCTTCTTCACCACGGTGGACGGATTTTTCGTATCGCGCTTCGTAGGACCCGATCCGCTGGCGGCCATCAACATCGTCATTCCCTTCTGCTGTCTGGTCTACGCCATTGCATTGATGCTGGCCACAGGCGCAGGAGCCTACGTTTCCATCAAGATGGGTGAGGGCGATCTTACGGAAGCCCGCCATCTGTTCAGCTATATTCTGACCCTGCTCTGCCTCATCGGCGCTGTGGTCACAGCTGTCAGCCTGATCCTGCTGAAGCCCATCATGATCTTCCTGGGCTCCACGGAAATGCTCCTCCCCTACACCATGGTCTACGGCGGCGTCACGGTAGCCATCACCGTCCCCATGATGATGAAGCTGTTCTTCGAATTCTTCGCCCGGGTGGACGGCAATCCCAAGCTGTCCTTCTGGATGTCCGCCGTCGGTCTGGCGCTGAACGTGATCTTCGACTATCTGCTGGTAGGCCCCTGCCAGCTGGGAATTTTAGGCGCCGCTTTAGGTACCGGCATCTCCATCGCCGCTTCGGCCCTGATGGGTCTGATCCACTTTTTCTCACCCAAAGCGCAGCTGCGGTTCTGCCGCCCTCAGCGCCGGTCCGGCTTTCTGCTTCGATCCTGCGTCAACGGCAGTTCTCAGTTCCTGACGGAGATTTCCACCGGTGTGGTCACCTATCTGTTCAATATCCAGATTCTGAAGTTCCGCGGTGAGTTGGGCATTTCCGCCGTAACCATCATCACGTTCATGTACTATTTTTACATTTCCGTCTACATGGGTCTGTCCTCCGGCGCTTCCCCTCTGGTCAGCTACGGAGCCGGAGCAGGGGACCGCGAAGGAAGCCGCCGCATTACCAGGTTCTGCTACGTGAGCCTGGCCTGGATGTCGCTTCTGATCTTCCTGATCTCCCTGATCTGCGGTCACGCCGTCAATCGAATCTTCAGCGACGACGCGGCGCTGCTGGCCATTGCGGACCACGGCAACCGCCTGTTCTCTTCCTGCTATCTGTTCGCCGGAGTCAACGTTCTGACGGCAGCCCTGCTGACGGCCCTGGACCGTGGAAAGCCCGCCGCAGCCATTTCCACGCTGCGCTGTCTTATCTTCCCCTCCGCCGCTATGATGCTGCTTCCTCTGGCATTGGGAGAGGCCGGCGTCTGGCTGGCCATCCCCGCAGGGGAGCTCTTCACCGTAGCGGCTTCGGCTTATTTCTACTTCCGGACGCTGTCGCCCGCTTTGCAGGCCATCTGATCGTCCAACGCCGCGATCACATTCCACAGCTCTTCCGGACGGTCGATGGTGAAGTCCGGCTGAAAGCTGCTCATCTTCTTCTGCGCCCCGGCTGCCATGGCCCAGTTCACCATGACGGTAGACACGCCTGCATTCTTTCCGCAGCCCATGTCATACATGGTATCGCCCACCATGATGGCCTCCTCCGGGCAGCTGTTCAGCTTTCGTAAAGCGATCAGCGCCGGTTCCGGATCCGGCTTGTGCTTATCCGTATCGTCGGCGGTCACCACATAGTCAAAGGTATGTTCCAGACCGTACTTTTCCAGTCCTTCTTCCGTGGTGGGCCGCAGGCGGGAGGTGACCACCGCCAGCTTGTAACCCTTTCGTTTCAGTTCGTCTACCAGCTCCGGCATACCCGGAAACATGCGGATCAGTTTTTTGTAGAACGACACCTGATAGCTCCGGTAGATCTCTACCGTCTTTTCCACGTCACAGCCCGGGAAGAACCTTTGAACCGTATCCCGCAGGATCTCTCCGAAGCTTTCCAGAATCTGCTCAACATCGCCTTCCTTTCCCGTCAGGGTACGGAAGGTGTGCTGCCAGGATTCGATGATGATCTCGTTGGTATCCATCAGTGTTCCGTCGAAATCGAATAACACTGTCGTAATTCTTTTCATCTCTCTCTCCTATTATAATTTCATGGTCAAAGAGACCTTACCCTTCTCGTAATCCACGCCCAGGATCTTCACCTTCACCGTATCTCCTACGCTGACTGCATCCATGGGGTGCTTGATGAATTTATTGCTCATTTCCGAAATGTGAACCAGACCATCGTTCTTCACGCCGATGTCCACAAAAGCGCCGAAATCCACCACATTGCGAACCGTTCCCGTCATTTCCATCCCTACCTTCAGATCGTCGATAGTCAGGACGTCGCTGCGGAACACCACAGGAGGCATCCCCTCACGCGGGTCTCTGGCCGGCTTTTTGATTTCGGACACGATGTCGCCCAGCGTCATAGCGCCGATGTTCAGATCCTCCGCCATGAG
>JAGATO010000085.1 GCA_017621195.1 Bacillota bacterium
ATTCGCTACAAAGAAAGCATCGACGCTATTTTATCACAACCTTACGATAAAAACTTAGTTAAACCGTGCGTTGAAAGTAAAGTTTATGTAAACTTTTTCAGGAAACGATTCCCCTTCCATAGTGATACTTCTTCCGCTTGGCCACGAGAAAAGCCGCACTGAGCAGAACGGCGTTCCGTTCGGCAATGACGACGGAAAGCCAGATTCCCGTCATCCCGAAGAACAGAGGGGGAACCATCACCGTTACGCTCTCAAAGATCAGAGTACGCAGAAAAGAGATCACCGCAGATGTCACACCGTCGTTGATGGCTTCCCACGAGGCATTCCAGCGCATAGGCGCAGCAAAACTCAATGAGGATCACCGCCCAGAGTGGAAGCATTCTTCCGAACATGTACACGCCGCCCTGGGCATCGATGGCGTGAAGTACGCTGTCTGCACCTGTGAACTGCATCAGAATCGTTCCGTTAACGACGTACAGGCTGTAAAATACGTAGCCCTGTACGGTAACCAGGACTGTGAGGAAGGCAAACACCATTCTCTGAAATTGATTTCTTGGCATAGTTCATTCTCCTTTGTTCAAAAAAAGACACATGAGCGATCATTCGCATCTCTGACAGATAAAAATCATCCCGAAAGATTTCATTGTTACCGTGATCAGATTTACGTGTGGATGCACTACATGTGTCGTTTCTGCCTGTTATGCAATTGGTTTCATTCTGTTCTTCGTCATCGGTTAGTCCAGGTAATCCCCTACGCTGTAGCTGTTCACCTGTTTCTTCACCTTCAGGATGATGGAATCGTCCGGCTGCTTCACCTCTTCCAGAATCCTATGGGGAATTCTTTTCTTTTGGAGATATTCCTTGTATTCCGCAACCTCAGCCGCTGCAGCTGCCGCTGCCTCGCCGTGTTCCATATCGTCCTTCAACTGAAAATGCAGCGTCTGATTCAGACACACCGCCAGTATTCTTCTCATCGTATTCTCTCCCTTCGCCATGCGCTTCGCATCATTTCAGATAATCGCCTACCGGATAGGCATTGTACTCGCGGGCCACCTTCGCGATCACGGAACCATCGGGCTTTTCTTCCCTGCTCACGATCTTGTAGCGGCTTCTCTTCTTTTCCAAACCTCTGATGTACACCTGGTAGTCATGCTCCGTCTCAAACAGCTGCGTCTGTTCTAAGCATGCACTGATAATACGCTTCATCCTTTCTTTCACCTCCCTCTGACACGTCCGTGCGCGAGCTCGGCAATGATACACGGCTGGGCGAAACGAATCGGCCAAAAAAACGCGGTTCTGACAACTGGACTTACGTCATCAAAACCGCGCGCTGCTATGATTATTGTATCACCGATTTTTCGGAAATGTAAGATTTTTTTCCGGAAACGACCTCCTCCGTTCCTGATATTTCCGGCCCGCGCCCGAACTATCGAACCGAAGGTGCATTTATTCGCAAAACGCCTTCTTCACATCGGCGATGGTGGTAAAGCCCATCTCCTCCATGTAGGTCTCGAACTGTTCCAGAATGTCCACGGGCGCCGTGGGGTTCACCAGGGCAGCCGTACCGATAGCAACGGCGTCCGCGCCGGCCATCAGGAATTCCGCCACGTCCTCACCGGTGGAAATGCCGCCCAGACCGATGATAGGAATGTTCACGGCGCGGCGCACCTGATAGACCATGCGCACGGCAACCGGCTTCACCGCCGGTCCGGAGAATCCCCCGGTCTTGTTTGCCAGAACCAGCTTTCCGCGGCGCGGATCGATGCGCATGCCCAGCAGCGTGTTGATCATGGAAATGGCGTCGGCGCCGTTTTCTTCCACCGCTTTGGCGATCTCGGTGATGTCGGTGACGTTGGGAGTCAGCTTGATGATCATCGGCTTTTTGGCAATGGCTTTCACGGCCTTCGTCACCAGTCCTGCCTGAACGGGGTCCGTACCGAAGCCGATGCCGCCTTGTTTTACGTTGGGGCAGGAAATGTTGATCTCGAACATGTCCACGTCCGTATCGTTCAGCCGTTCAACGACGGCGCAGTATTCTTCGATGGAATGACCGGCCACGTTGGCGATCACGTTAGTATCGTAATTGGCCAGGTAGGGAAGCTCTTCCTTCATGTAAGCTTCCACACCGGGGTTCTGTAGGCCCACGGCATTCAGCATTCCGCCGTAGGTCTCAGCGATTCTGGGCGTGGGATTTCCCGCCCAGGGAACGTCGGCCACACCCTTGGTGGTCACAGCGTCCAGCCGGGACAGGTCGTAAAACGCACTGCTCTCTCTGGCAGAAAACGTTCCGGAAGCCGTAGTGATGGGGTTCTTCCATTCCACGCCGGCGATATTGACTCTCAGATCCAGTTTATTGCTCATCGAAGAACACCTCGCTTCCCAGAAATACCGGTCCGTCCTTGCAGACCTTCTTGCGGACAGGGGCTTCCGCGCCTCTTTCCAGCACGTCTACCACGCAGCCTACGCAGGCTCCGTAGCCGCAGCCCATGCGTTCTTCCATGGACACCTGGGCGTCTCTTCCCCGAGCCATGGCTTCCTTCGCCACGAATTTCAGCATGATCTTCGGCCCGCAGGTGAACCAGTGCTCACAGTCCATCCCGGCGTCCATGGCGGCAGCCAGCGCCGTTCCGTGATATCCCACGCGGCCCGAATCGGTGGCCACCACCACGTTGGCGCCCAGCGCTCTGAACTCTTCCTCCAGGAAGGGCTCGTCCCGGAAACCGATGGCCACGTTCAGCTTCACACCTTTTTCTTTCAAAACCTTGCCCAGCTTCAGCAGCGGACAGGAGCCGATGCCGCCGCCGATCAACAGCGCCGTATCGCCTTCCCTGACCACGGACACGTCGAAGCCGTTGCCCAGGGGTGTGGACACCCGCAGCTCCTGACCGACGCAGCAGTCCGCAAACCATGCCGTTCCCTTCCCCACCACGGCGTAGATCAGCGTCAGGGTGGTGTCATCCGCATCGCAGATGCTGATGGGGCGCGGCAAAAGCAGCGAGCTGTCGCCGGTATATACATTGACAAACTGCCCAGGCTTCGCCTGGGATGCCGATTCCGGCGCTAAAAGCTTCAGTTCCATGATTCCTTTGGCGATGGGACGATTGGACAGGATTTCCGCCGTTACGATTTTCTTTGCTTCCATAGTCTCTGCTCCTTAAAATGCGTTCTGCAGGTCTTCCTTCATGGCCAGAACGGCTCTGCGGGACGCCTCTGCAAACTCCGGTCCTACGTTCTCTACGTCGGCGAATTCCGGATCCTTCTTGTAGGCAGCGATGATGCCGCGGGACGAATTGACGATGCAGCCGATGCCGTCCTTGTCGAAGAAGCCCTTCAGGTCGGCGCCCTTACCGCCCTGTGCGCCGTAACCGGGTACCAGGAAGAAGGTGTGAGGCATTCTCTGGCGCAGTTCCATGCCCTGGGCAGGATGGGTCGCACCAACGACGGCGCCCACCTTGCTGTAGCCGTACTTGCCGATGGTATCCTTTCCCCACTTGCTGACCAGATCCGCCACCTGGTTGTACATATACGTACCTTCCATCATCTTGTCCTGCAGTTCGCCGCTGCTGGGGTTGGAGGTACGAACCAGAACGAAGATTCCGCGCTCATCCCGGCGCAGCGTCTTCACGAAGGGCTCGATGCCGTCCACGCCCAGATAGGGATTGATGGTGATGCAGTCTTCCTTCCACACGTCGTAGTGCTCGCCCTCGATATCCACACCGGCGATGTGACCGCCGTAGGCTTCCGCTGTGGAACCGATATCGCCGCGCTTGATGTCGCCGATGATGACCAGTCCCTTATATCTGGCGTACGCGCAGGTTCTGATGTAGGCGTCCAGACCGTCGGGACCGTAGGACTCGTACATGGCAATCTGCGGTTTGACTGCCGGTACCAGGTCGCACACCTCGTCGATGATGCGGCGGTTGAACTCCACGAACATTTCCGCTACCGCCTTGGGCGTCTTTCCGTACATTTCAAACATTTGCTTCTTCAGATAGCCGGGCATCATCACCAGCGTCGGGTCCAGACCTACGACGGTGGGATTTTCGGTTTCTTTGATTCTGTCAATCAGATGGTCGATCATTGTGTTCTCCTTCCTATTTGATCACGGTGTCGCAGTATTCACAGGCCCAGGTGCCGTCCTCCAGCGGACGGGCCGTGGCCTTGACCGCACGGTCGTTGTTGGTTACGCATTTGGAATTGGGGCAAGCCGCCGGCTTCGATGCCGGATGGACGGGCAGCGGCAGCCGCTTCGTCTTTTCCCAGACGGTTTCGCCGGGCGTCAGTCCCAGCAGGGCCACGATCAGCGCCATTCTCACGTACATGCCGTAGATGGCCTGATCGAAGTACAGAGCACGGGAATCCTCGTCCACGTCGAAGGCGATCTCGTTCACTCGCGGCAGAGGATGGAGCACCATCATATCCTCCTTCGCCAGCGCCATCTTGGCCTTGTCCAGAATGTAGCTGTCCTTCAGCCGCTCGTACTGTTCTTTATCCTCAAACCGTTCCTGCTGAACGCGAGTCATGTATAAAACGTCCAGCTGGGGCATGGCCTCTTCCATGCTCTTCGTCTCCGTCCAGCGGATGGAATCCCCCAGCTCGTTCAGCAGATCCTCCGGCATCTTCAGCTCGTCGGGCGCGATGAACACGAACTTCACGTTCTCGTAGCGGGACATGGCCTTCAGCAGCGAGTGGACCGTCCGGCCGTATTTCAGGTCGCCGCACATACCTACGGTCAGGCCGTCGTAGCCGCCTTTGATGCGGTGGATCGTCATCAGGTCCGCCAGCGTCTGGGTGGGATGCTGGTGGCCGCCGTCACCGGCGTTGATCACCGGCACGGTGCTTGCCATGGCAGCCGCCTTCGGCGCTCCCTCCACGAAGTGGCGCATGGCGATGATATCCGCATAGCCGGAAATGATTCTGGCCGTATCGCCGATGGTCTCTCCTTTGGAGACGGAGCTGGCCTTGGGATCGGCAAAGCCGATGACCTTTCCTCCCAACCGCAGCATGGCCGTCTCAAAGCTGAGCCGGGTTCTGGTGCTGGGTTCGTAAAACAAAGTGGCGAGGATCTTGTGATCGCAGATCGACGCATATCGTTCCGGATGATCGATGATATCGTCTCCCAGACGGAACAGTCCCTCCAGTTCCTCCGTAGTGAAGTCGACGGGTTCCATCAGACAGCGGCCCTTCAGGGTCGCAACGGTTTCCATCACTGTTTTTTCCATGGGTTCTCCTTTCTGTTGTCGCGCTATTTTGTCTTATCCATGTGAACATCCACCTGCGGGAAGGGGATGGAAATTCCCTGTTCGTCGAAGGCCATCTTCACCTGTTCGTTCATGTAGTAGTACAGATTCCAGTAATCGCTGTTTTTGCACCAGATCTTCACGTCCAGCATGATGGCGCTGTCGCCGTGGCTCCCCACGCCGATCACCGGCTCCGGCTCCCGCAGGAACATGCCGCTGCTCTCCGCCACAGCTAGGATGGTGTCCTTCGCTTTATCGATATCGTCTCCGTAGCCGATGGAATACACCAGATCCAGACGGCGCAGCTCCGAGCGGCTGTAGTTGATGATGGTATTGTTGGCCAGAGTCCCGTTGGGAACGGTGATGACCTTGTTATCCACAGTGTGAATGGTAGTGCAGAGCAGGTCGATCTGCTGTACCGTTCCTTCCACGCTCAGGTTGTTGATGTAATCTCCCTTGGCGAAGGGCTTCGTCACGATGATCAGAACGCCGCCGGCAAAGTTGCCTAAACTGCTCTGCAGGGCCAGGGCGATGGCAACGCCACAGGCGCCCAGGGCCGTGAGGATGGATGTGGGCGGAATTCCCAGCGCGTTCATAGCGGTCAGGGCCACCAGAATCCAAAGGACCACCTTCGTGCAGTTGGCGGCAAAGGTGAACAGGATGGGGTCCAGCTTTGTCTTTTCCAGCGCCCGCATGAGCATCTTGCAGATCAGCCGGATGGCGATGTACCCCACCAGCACGATGAGCCCGGCTACAATCAGCGGCTTGATCATGCTCAGCACAACGGCAGCCGTCATGGTCTTCGTTCCTATCATTCCCAATTCATTCAGCATTGTCATGGTCGTCATTTCCTCCTGTTCTTACAGCCGGGCCAGAATCCTCTGTACCGCTTCTTCCGTTTTTGCAATGGTTTCTTCCAGATCCAGAGTCAGGAAGTTTCCGTCTCTGTACAGCACTTCTCCGTCCACCATGGTCAGAACCACGTCGCTGCCGCAGGCGGAGTAGACCACGTTTGTGGCCAGATCGTGAACGGGCCGCATGTGGGGTTTGTTCAGGTCTAGGACGATCAGGTCTGCCCGGAACCCTTCCTTCATTTTACCGCAGTCCTTTCGCCCCTGAGCCACAGCGCCGTTATAGGTGGCGCAGGTGAGAGCTTCCACCGGCGAGATGGCCGTGGGATCGCCGTAGGCTCCTTTGGAGGCGATGGCGAAGGTTTTGATCTCCTCGATGAAGTTCAGGCTGTTGTTGCTGGCCACCGAGTCCGTACCGATCCCCACGTTGATCCCCTTCTTCAACATCTTGGGGATGTTGGCAAAGCCGCTGGATATTTTCATGTTGCTGATGGGACAGCTGGCCGCGGTGACACCCCGCTCCGCCAAAATGTCGAAGTCGTCCCCCTCCAACCACACGCAGTGGGCCGCGATGGTGGGTTGATCGAACAGACCCAGCGCGTCCAGATATTCCACCGGCGTCTTTCCGTCGTGGCGCTGCTTGCATCCTTCCACCTCAGCTTTCGTCTCGGAAACGTGGACGTGCATCTGCGCGTTCAGTTCCCGTGTGTGGTCCGCCAGCTGACGGACGATCTTTTCGTTGGACGTGTACTCGGCGTGAAGGCTCATATCGATCTTCAGCCGGTCGTCTCCCGCGTTGTGATAGCGGCGGAATACGTCCTTGCCCTCCCGATAGACCGGCAGCTGCCACAGATCCGAGTCGTCGAAGCAGGTGACCGAACAGCTGAGGTTGAACTTGGTTTTCGTCTCCAATACCGCCTTGGCCATCTGTTCGTTGAAATAATACATATCGCTGGTGGATACGATGCCGTACTGCAGCGATTCGGCGATGGCCAGCTTCGTTGCCCAGTACACCGCATCTTCGTCCAGCTTGGCTTCAAAGGGGAAGATCCGTTTGTTCAGCCAATCCTGTAAGACCATGTTTTCACCGTAGCCCCGCAAGAGGGTCATGGGTGAATGGGCGTGAACATTAAAAAAGCCGGTCATGAGAAGTTTTCCTTTTCCTTCGTAGACCTGCCCGTAATCCTTTTGCGGTATGGTATCGCCAATATAATCGATGGTTCCGTCGGAGACGCCGACGTACATGTGATCCCGTCTCTCGAAACGGTCATCTAAGATCGTAATGTCCTGAAACAGCATATGGTGTCCTCCTTTCGGTACAGCACCTGTTTTTTGTATCGTTACATTATACTATTTTTCGCTATACCTTGGCAAGATATTACGAAAGAAAAACCGCACAGTTTTGGCCATGCGGTTTTCTTTTTTTACTTGTTCCACTGAGATTCGATCAACTGCTTCGTGATGGTCGGAGCGATTTCCACCAGACTCTTTCGGTTGACCCGTTCCGTCCACTTGTGGTAGTCCTTGCCCAGGGGGCCGAACAATACCGACGGGATGTTGTTGTTCTGAATGGCGTCGAAATCCATACAGTACAGGTCACCCCACATGGGCGTGTTGGCGGAAAACGCTCTGGAATCGAAGGGATGATCCATGGCGCAGTAGCTCAGGTCGGAAATGCCCAATGCGTAGTGCTGACGCTGCAGCGTTACACCGTACTGCTCCTTCATCAGCCGGGCAGCCAGTTCGTAGGTTTCCGTGCCCACCGGGCCCTTGCCGGGGATCTGGTCGCTGTGAATGGCCGGATAATAGGGCGGCGCGAAGCCGATGAGAACCAGCGGCTGCTTGATGTCCGCGTAGTTCAACACCTGTTCCATCATGGCGATGGTAGCGTCGGGATAGTTGGTGGTTCCCGCCTTGATCCCTGCGGCAACCTCCTCGTAAGCCCTGGCGTAAAACGCTTCGAATCCGTCCTGATCCTTTTCTCTCAGCCGTTCGGTCAGCTCGCCGAAGGTCAGAACCAGAGGATCGTAGTGAATTTCTTCTTTGTTCTCGAACTTGTTCAGCTTCTTGAACACCTGATATCGATCGTTCAGCTCGCGAACCGCCGTCCGGAATTCCTCCGTGGCAATCCTGCGGAACTTCTCCACGATCTGATCCGGCGTGGTGGTGAAGCTGAGCACCGTGCAGTATCCGGCAGCCCGATGAGGAATGGATACGTCGTAGCGCTGCTTCCGATCCCGAAGGTTGGTCCAGGTGGGAGGCATCGTTCCTTCGCCGTCGTAGCTGTCCACGAATTCCAGACTGCCGTTGGTTTTTTTGTAGATGCCGGTCAGAATGTCCAGCGGGGAAATGCCGTCGTAGCAATATCCCACGTGGGCCGTCACACCCTGAACCATGACCACGGGCATGGTCTTGCCCACGGAACCGATGCACATAGAAGTATCCTCGCCCGTCGGATGGCAGGGCTCCGGATCGATGAGCAGCTTGTAGTTCAAACCATAGGTGTCCTTCATGGTGCTGAGCAGGGACACGCCGGCCCGCATTCCCGCGGAATAGGATTCCTCATCGGGAACGCCCATAAACAGAAGACTGCCGGGCAGCTGGCCCTTTTGGGCCAGGTCCGCATATTCTTCCATCAAAACCATGTTCACCACAAGGCCGCCCTTCATGTCGGCCACGCCTCTGCCCCAGATCCATTCCCCCGACTCCATGTCTGCGCGAGCCGCAGCGGGAAGCTCCATCTTCCGCAGAGCGCTTTCCAGTTCTTCACCTACGGTGAAGGCCAGCGGCTCCGCCTCGCCGTAATCCGACGTGTTGACCACGTCAAAGTGGCCGGAGATCACCACGGTGTCTGTGCTGTTTCCTTCCAGAAGGGCGTAAGGAACGGACCGCCCGTGGGGATCGTGAGGAATTTCAAAGAGCCCCGTGTGATCCGGGTGCTCTTTGAAATACGGCATATCTTTGAAAAAGTTGTATATGTACCTCGCTGCAGGTTCTTCCTTCGGAGAATCGCTGATGCTGTCAATGGCGATGAACTCCTTCAGGATCTGCATGATTCTCTCTTCCATATTCTCTCTCCTCAAACCTCAGAAGCCGCCTACTTTTCCCACAGGTGGGAAATCAGCTGCTGCGTAACCGCAGGTACGACTTCCAGCAGGCTCTTCCTGTTGACGCGCTCCGTCCACTGGTGGTATTCCTTGCCGATGGGGCCGTAGATGACGGAAGGAATTCCGATCTCCTCGATGGCTTCGAAATCCAGGCTGTACAGGTCGCCCCACATGGGAGTATTGGCCGAGAACGCATTGTAGTCGAAGGGATGGTCCATGGCGCTGTAGCTGGCGTCGGAGATGCCCATGAAGTAGTTTTCGTAGTTCATTTCCTGACCGTAAGCTGCGGAGGCTTCCTTGACGAAGCTGTAAGCATCGGTACCGGCGCCTTCCTTTCCGGCGATCAGATCGCTGTGAACAGCCGGATAGTACGGCGGTGCAAAGCCCAGCAGAATCAGCGGCTGCTTGATGTCGGCGTAGTTCAGAACCTTTTCCATCAGAGCGATGGTGGCAGCCGGGTAGTTCAGCTCACCGCTGGCGGTCTTTTCCGCCACTTCGGCGTAGGCTTCCTTATAGAAGGCTTCGAAACCGGCGGCATCTTCCTTCTTCAGCCGATCGATCAGCTCGGCGAAGGACAGGACGAGAGTGTCATAGTGCAGCTTCTCTCTGGTTTCGAACTTGTTCATCTTCTTGAATTCCTGGTACGTATCGTTCAGCTTCGTCACCATCTCTTCGAAGACTTCTTCGGAGATCTTCTTCAGCTTTGCCATGATCTGATCCGGCGTGGTGGAGAAGCTCAGAACGGTGAAGTAACCGGACGCGCGATACGGAATAGAAACGTCGTAGATGTGCTTCATGTCTCTCATGTTGGTCCAGGTGGGAGGCATGGTGGCTTCGGCTTCATAGCAGTCGGAGAATTCCAGGCTGCCGTTGGTTCTCAGGTAAATTCCGGACAGCATTCCCAGCGGAGAGATGCCGTTGAAGCAGTGGCCCACGTGAGCGGTGACACCCTGTACCATGACCACGGGCATGCTCTTTCCTACGGAGCCGATGGACATGACCTGCTTTCCGTCCGCCAGATTGGTGGGTTCCGGGTCGATCAGCAGCTTGAAGTCCAGGTCGTACTTTCTCTTGAACTCTCTCAGGACCTGAGCTCCGGCTCTCATGCCGGCGGAATAGGACTCTTCATCGGGAACGCCCATGAAGAACAGGCAGCCGGGCAGCTTTCCTTCCTGAGCCTGGGCCGCATACTGTTCGAACAGCGCCAGATGAATGGCAAGACCGCCCTTCATGTCGGCCACGCCTCTGCCCCAGATCCACTCGCCGGACTCCATGTCCGCTCTCTGGGCCGGATTCATCGCCTTCTTGGCCAGAGCTGCTTCCAGTTCCTCGCCCACGGTAAAGGCCAGAGGTTCCGCTTCGCCGTAGACCTCGGCATTGACCACGTCGAAGTGTCCCATCATGACCACGGTATTTCTCTTCTCACCGTTCAGAAACGCATAGGGAACCTTTCTCCCGTGAGCGTCTCCTTCAATTTCCATCAAGCCCACATCTTCCGGATGGTCCTTGAAATAGGGCAGTTCTTTGAGGAAATCGTAAATATACTGAGCGGCAGCCACTTCTTTTTTCGAATCGCTGATGCTGTCGATGGAGACCAGTTCGGTCATCAACTTCATGATTTTGTCTTTCATTTTTTCCTCCCAGGCAACAAGCCTCTCTTCTATTTTACTGAATTCATTATACTCCTATTTCCCCGTTCTGGACAGTGGGAATTTTCATAATCTTCGCGAAAATTCGTCGCGGTACGCCCTCGGTACCTTCCCGGCAAATCCGTGGAAAACCCCCTGACAAATGTAAAATCTTCATCCTTTTCGATGACAAATGCTATGCTCTATGATAAAATAACTTTGATTTCCCAATGATGGGACATTCATTTTGTCATGTAAAAAATTAAAGGAGCATATATCTGCCATGAAAATCGTCATCGTGGGTGACGGCAAGGTGGGACAAACCCTGATCCGCCAGCTGTCCAAGGAAGGTCACGACCTGACCGTCGTAGATTCCAATCCCAAGATCCTGAACAATAATATCGAAAACTTCGACATTCTCACTGTGGAAGGAAACGGCGCTTCCATGGAAACGCTGCGCCGGGCCGATGCCGGTACCGCCGACCTGGTGATTGCCGCTACCAGCACCGACGAGATCAATCTGCTGTGCTGCATCACCGCAAAGAAGCTGGGCGCCAAGCACACCATCGCCCGGGTCAGAAACACCGAGTACCGCGAACAGCTGGTTGCCCTGCGTCAGGAGCTGGGACTGTCCATGACCATCAATCCGGAATACGCGGCTGCCAGAGAAATCTATCAGATCCTTCAGCTGCCCAACTTTGTCAAGCGGGAGACCTTCGCCAAGGGCCGTGTGGAGATCGTGGAAATGCGGGTGGATGAAAAGAGCCCGCTGCGCAACCTGCCCCTCCATCAGCTGCCCTCCGCCGTGGGCTTCAACATTCTAGTGGCCGCCGTTCTGCGGGAGGATCAGGTCACCATTCCTTCCGGAAACTTCGTCCTGCAGGAGGGTGACCACGTTTTCTTCGCCGCCAAGACAGCTCATCTGATGCTGCTCTTAAAGCATCTGGGCCTGTCGCCTCAGCGCATCAGGCACGTGATGATCATCGGAGGCGGACGCATTGCCCGCCACCTGATTCCCCGTCTGCTGGAAGCGCGGATCGATGTGAAGGTATTGGAAAAGGATCACGACCGATGCCTTCAGCTGTATAGCGAATTCCCCCAGATTTCCGTGGTGGAGGGAGACGGATCGCTCCAGCAGATTCTGGAAAGCGAAGGAATTCACCAAACCGACGCCATCATCACTCTGACCAATATCGATGAAGAAAACCTGATCATCTCCATGTTCGCCAACCATTGCGGCGTCAGAAAGATCGTCACCAAGATCGGCCGTCTGGAATACGGAAACCTGTTCTCCGACATGGGCATCGGCAGCATCATCAGCCCCAAGGAGCGCTGCAGTGCCGACATCGTCCGCTACGTCCGCGCCATGCAGAACGCCGAGGGCAGCGAGATCGTGGCGCTGTACCACATTGCCAACGATCTGGCGGAAGCCATGGAATTCCGCGTGGATGACACCGTCCGCTACCAGGGTGTTCCGCTGAAGGATATTCCCCTGCGCGAAAACATTCTGATTGCCTGCGTGACTCACGACAACGAACCGGTGTTGGCCAACGGCAGCACCACCTTCCGGGAAGGCGATGCCGTGGTGGTAGTCAGCGCCGGCCAACACATGATCAGCCATCTGAACGACATCTATGCGGAATAGCGAGGGAAAGATATGAACATAAAATTTATCGGCCATATCCTCAGCTATCTGCTGATCATGGAATCGGTCTTCTTCGTACCGTCCCTGACCATCGCCTTCTTCGATCAGGACGGAACGGCCAGATTCATCCTGGTTACCATGGCGCTGTGCCTTTTGGTGGGGACCGCCCTGAACCAGCTCACGAGAAAATACGAGACCCAGCGGTACTACGCGCAGGAAGGCATGATCACCGTCAGCCTGTCCTGGGTGATCCTGTCCCTGTTCGGCGCGCTGCCCTTCTGGCTTAGCGGTCAGATTCCCAGCTATATTGACGCCCTGTTTGAAACCATCTCCGGCTTCACTACCACGGGAGCTTCGATCCTCACGGAAGTGGAATCCATGAGCCGCAGCCTGCTGTTCTGGCGCAGCTTTACCCACTGGCTGGGCGGTATGGGAATTCTGGTCTTCATGATGGCAGTCGTCCCTCTGGGAAGGGACGCCGGCTATTCGCTGCACATCATGCGGGCGGAGAGCCCCGGCCCCAGCGTCAGCAAGCTGACTCCCCGCATGGGAAATACGGCCAAGATTCTCTACGGTCTGTACTTCATCCTGACCGCGATCTGCTTCGTTCTGTATCTGCTGGGAGACATGCCTCCCTTCGAAGCCATCTGTCACGCCTTCGGTACGGCGGGCACCGGCGGCTTCAGCGTGTTGAACAACGGCATGATGGCCTATTCGCCCTACATCCAATGGGTCACCACCATCTTCATGGCCCTGTTCGGTGTCAACTTCTCGGTGTACTTCTTTCTGGCCATCCGGGAATACGCCGCAGCCCTGTTGGATGAAGAGCTCCACCTGTACGTGGGAATTCTGGTCACGGCGTCTTTGCTGATCACCTTCAACATCCGACCGTTGTACAGCAGCTTTTTCGAGAGCCTCCGCTATGCGGCCTTCCAGGTCAGCACCATCATGACAACCACCGGATACGCCACTGCCGACTTCGATCTGTGGCCCTCGTTTTCCAAGACGCTGCTGGTCACGGTCATGATTCTGGGAGCCAGCGCCGGAAGTACGGGAGGCGGCCTGAAGATCGCCCGTGTTCTCCTTTTACTGAAGACGCTGCGCCGCAACATTCTCCAGTCGGTGCGCCCCCGCAGCGTTCAGGCCGTCCTGATCAACAAGCGCCCCATGGACGAACAGATTCTGGATAACACCAACGCCTATCTGTCCGCCTACTGCGTCATCGGCATGATCTGCGTCATCTTGGTTTCCATCGACGGCTACTCCTTCGAGACCAACGTGACCGCCATTCTGGCCTGCTTCAACAATATCGGTCCCGGACTGAATCTGGTTGGGCCCACCTGCAATTACTCGTTCTTCAGTCCGTTTACGAAGCTGGTTCTTTCTCTGGCCATGCTGCTGGGACGTCTGGAGATCTTTCCCATGCTCGCCCTGTTCAACCGCCGGGCCTGGGTCCGTCACAGATAGTGGGAGGAAATTTGTGACACAAAAAATCAAAGCCACTTGTAAAAACCGCACGGTTCAGGCCGTGCGGTTTTTTGAAGCCATTTTCATGTCACACATTCGTAGTCCGAGGAATATCCTATAGTATCTTCGCAGTCGACGCTGTCACACAATGAACAGTGGCTGCGGATAAATTTCAAGAAAAGTAGGTGATTTCTTAATGTCTGAAGGATGTGGACTCCTGCGCGGAGATGGTGGAATCGATACCAGCTTACTGTTTTTCTTCCTGCTGCTGGTGATTATCTTCTGCAACTGCTACAGCAGATAACGTTCCATAAGTAAGATCGAAAGATCGGATCCAAATGCTGTCTCCGGCCAGACGCAGCAGCGGCCACGCCGGGACAGTATTTTTTTGAACAAGACAAACGGAACCTTTCCAAAAAAAAGAGCGCCCACATGACATGAACGCTCTGCATTGTATTCAGTTTTCCTGCCTGATCTCAATCATCCGGCGCGCCCTTTTTCCAACCGCGGATCGCTGCAGTTACAGCACGGACTCCAAAATGCGGTCGGCACCGTGAACCAGCAGAATGGAACATTCGATGCGGTTGACCCAGGGATAAGGGATCTCCTCCATTCCCAGGTATGTACCTAAGATGCTTCCGCAGATGGCGGCAACGGTGTCGCTGTTTCCGCCCTGGTTGACCGCCAGAAGAACGGCCTGACGGAAGTCGTTGGTGTAGCGCAGAGCGCAGTACAGCGCCTGAGCCAGGACTTCGCTTCCCGTCTCTCCCGTGCCGATGACCGACAGATCGATGCGGCTGGCCATTTCCAGCTCGCTGCGCTTCAGCAGGTTCTCGTTTCGGTTCATCTGCTCCGCCAGGGATTTCGCTTTCTCGATCAGATCCTTCGTATTTTCATGACCGGGCCAGGCTTCCAGCTCCTGCAGGGCGCGGCCCATGGCCGCTTCCAGATCCTTTCCGCGGATCAGGTGAGCGATCATACAGGCAAGAAAACCGGCAGGAAGATAGGCGTCCGGATGGCCGTGGGTGATAGCCGCACTTTCCGCACCGATGCGGAAGGCCATTTTGGCGTCGTTGTAGAAGTACAGACCGATGGGAGCCGCGCGCATGACAGCGCCCGTTCCTGGATTCTGGTTAATGGGTTTGGCGATGGTCCCGTACTTTCCGTTGACGCAGCTTTCCAGCGTGCTCAGATTCACCTTGTCCGGCGTCCGTCTGGAGAACAGTTCTTCATTACTGAGGATCTCACCACCCAGAAGGAAGCTGTAGTTTTTATCGGCAAAGTGACCGATCTGAGTGTACAGCCACTTCTGATAGCAGTAGAACAGACTGGAAGTATAGGCGTAAATTCCACGCTCCTTGGCCTTTTTATCGGCCCACAACAGGCCATCCACCGTCAGGATAGCCATCTGCGTATCGTCGGAAAACAACGCCTCCTTTCGTTCGGCGTTGATGGGAAGCTCCGTAATCCCCAACGCTCCGTAGGCGCTGCGGATCTGGTTCCAGTCCATCAGCTCCACCGGATAGCCCATGGCATCGCCGCAGGCTCCGCCCAAAAGACATCCTCTATAGCAATTTTTTTCGATCTTCATATCGTTCCAATCCCTTCTGTAATTTCGACGCGCTGTTGAAACTCCCTGAGCAGGCGACGGCGCTGCCTGTAATCGGGCATTACCCTCTCCACCTGACTCCAAAAACGCTCCGAATGGTTCATTTCGATCAGGTGTGCCAGTTCGTGCACCACCACGTAATCCCGCAGCGGTTCGGGAGCAAACCACAGGCGGTACGTAAAGTTGATCGTGCCCCGGCTGCTGCAG
>JAGATO010000086.1 GCA_017621195.1 Bacillota bacterium
GTCTGCGGAGCACAGTCTCACGTCGGAAGAATACCGAATCCTCATCCAACAACGAACGCCGGAAACCGCCCGACTTCTGGCGGAGCGCGCGGTTGCCGTCCGTCAGCGCATCTACGGCAACGCGGTGTTCACCCGGGGGCTCATCGAAATCAGCAACATCTGCAAAAACGACTGCCTGTACTGCGGTATCCGCCGCAGCAACAGCTACTGTCAGCGCTACCGCCTGACGCCGGAGGAGATTCTGGACTGCTGTCGTGAAGGCTACGAATTGGGATTTCGCACCTTCGTCCTGCAGGGCGGCGAGGACAGCTATTACAACGACGATCTGCTCTGCCGCCTGCTACGCGCCATCAAAGATGACTATCCCGACTGCGCCGTCACCCTCTCGCTGGGAGAACGGAGCCGGGAGAGTTACCAGAAACTGTACGACGCCGGGGCGGACCGCTATCTGCTGCGCCACGAAACGGCGGATGCCGCCCACTACGCCATGTTACATCCGAAGGAACTATCCTTTGACAGCCGCATGCACTGTCTCAGCGACCTGAAAGCCATCGGCTATCAGGTGGGCTGCGGCTTCATGGTGGGATCGCCCTTTCAGACCAGCGCCCATCTGGCGAAGGATTTGAAGTTTGTGGAGGAATTTCATCCGGATATGTGCGGCATCGGGCCCTTTATTCCTCACCAGAACACGCCGTTTCGGGAGGAAACGGCCGGCACGGTGGAACTCACCTGCTACCTGCTCTCCATCCTTCGGCTCATCTATCCGCCCGTGCTTCTGCCCTCCACCACAGCCTTGGGAACCATCGATCCCCAGGGCAGGGAGAAGGGCATCCTGGCGGGAGCCAATGTGGTGATGCCCAATCTGTCTCCGGTGGCCGTCCGAAAGAAATACGAGCTTTACGACAACAAGATCTGCACCGGAGAAGAGGCCGCCCAGTGCCGCGGCTGCCTGAACCATCGAATGCTTTCGATCGGTTACGAAATCGTGACCGACCGTGGCGATATTAAAACAATCTGACGGGAAAGAGCGATCTGACCCAAAGAGAGGAGAAAAAACATGTCAATTTACGATCCCAAATCCATGAAAGCGGAAGAATTCATCAACGATGAAGAGATCCGTGAAACCCTGGCCTATGCGGAGGCTAACAAGAACAACGTCGAACTAATCGACCGGATCCTGGCAAAGGCGCGACCCCAAAAGACCGCCACAGGACACGTCTGCGCCGGTCTGACCCATCGGGAAGCTTCGGTGCTTCTGGCCTGCGAGATTCCCGAGAAGATCGAGGAGATGTACGCCATCGCCGAGGAGATCAAGCTGGCCTTTTACGGCAACCGCATCGTCATCTTCGCTCCGCTGTACCTGTCCAACTACTGCGTCAACGGCTGTGTGTACTGTCCCTACCACATGAAAAACAAGCACATTCCCCGCAAAAAACTGACCCAGGAGGAAGTCCGCGAAGAGGTCATCGCCCTTCAGGACATGGGGCATAAGCGGCTGGCCATCGAAGCCGGTGAAGATCCGGTGAACAACCCCATCGAATACATTCTGGACTGCATCAAAACCATTTACAGCGTTCACCACAAAAACGGCGATATCCGCCGCGTCAACGTGAATATCGCGGCAACCACCGTGGAAAACTTCCGCAAACTGAAAGAAGCCGGCATCGGCACCTACATCCTGTTTCAGGAGACGTATCACAAGGAAAGCTATCTGAAGCTCCATCCCACCGGTCCCAAGCACGACTACGCCTATCACACCGAAGCCATGGACCGTGCCATGGAAGGCGGCATCGATGACGTGGGACTGGGCGTACTGTTCGGACTGGAGCTGTACAAGTATGAGTTTGCCGGCCTTTTGATGCACACCGAGCACCTGGAAGCCGTCCACGGCGTCGGTCCCCACTCCATAAGGGTTCCCCGCCTGAAGCGGGCCGACGATATCGATCCCGACCAGTTCGACAAC
>JAGATO010000087.1 GCA_017621195.1 Bacillota bacterium
AGCGGAAAGTATCCGGAAAGAAACGGCGACGGTATTGCCCGTAAGATCGAAGGCGGTATCGGCTACGGATTCGTATACGAGAGAGACGAGGATTACATGGCTCCCGTCACCGCTCACTACGGCTACAACAACGTAGCGCAGTACGGCGGAGATCCGGAAAATCCGTCCGCTCTGATCGGCGGATGTACGTTTGAAGATCGTTCCAAGATCGTTTACATCGACGAGCTGGACGACCAGGACAACGTAAACGTTCGTCTGAGCGAAGTAGAAAAGTACAGAAAGTCCAGCCTGGTGAAGCCGGAAATGGAATGGCTGGCTGATGGCACCATCATGCTGAACATGTTCATTCCGGAAAACAAGCGTGTAGCTGAAGTTGTTGCCGTTGAAATCGGTAAGAAGCTGGGTCTGGTAGATCCGGAAGTCATCAACCGCGAAGTGATGCAGGCTGCGGAAGGTACCCGTATCGAAATGAAGGGTAAGGTAGACTTCGACATCGACGTAGATACTCTGGTCATTCCGCCCGAACCGCACGTACTGTCCGACGCTGAAATCAGAGCCGACATCGATGAACATCCGATGAAGGTTGTCTGCGCCACCGTCGGTGAAGACGAACACTCCGTAGGTCTGAGAGAAATCATCGACATCAAGCACGGCGGTATCGAAAAGTACGGTATCGAAGTTCACTATCTGGGAACTTCCTGCCCGGTTGAAAAGCTGGTTGACGCTGCTGTGGAACTGAACGCTGATGCGATTTTGGCTTCCACCATCATCTCCCACGACAACATCCACTACAAGAACATGAAGAGAATTCATGAGCTGGCTGTGGAAAAGGGTATCAGAGACAAGGTTATGATCGCCTGCGGCGGTACTCAGGTTATTCCTGAAGAAGCTGTAAAGCAGGGCGTTGATGCTGGTTTCGGCAGAAACAGCCACGGGGTAGACGTTGCTACCTTCCTGGTAGAACGCCGTCGCGAAATGAACAAATAAGGCCTGAACATGGCTGAATTCCGGGGGCTGCCGTCAGGCAGCCCCCATTTTTTCAAAATCGTCTGCTCGATGTAAAACGAGTGCAATGAGAGGAAATGACTATGAAAGTAGACGTATTAGTAGCCGAGATCGGCTCCACAACGACAGTTGTAAACGCGTTTAAGGATATCCATACAGACAATCCTGTGTTCTGGGCACAGGGCCAGGCTCCCACGTCCGTACTGGACGGTGACGTTCGCATCGGTCTGAAAGGGGCCATTGACGACCTGTGCAAAAAAATGGGAATCGACTCCATCGAGTACGATGAAATGCTGGCCACATCGTCCGCAGCCGGCGGTCTGAAGATGACCGTCCACGGTCTGGTGTACGATATGACCGTAAAGGCAGCGAAAGAAGCGGCTCTGGGCGCCGGCGGCATCATCCATCACGTAACCGCAGGCAAGCTCCGCCGCACGGATTTGAAGAAGATCGAAGAGATCAAGCCAAATCTGATCATGATTGCCGGTGGTGTGGACTACGGTGAGCGGGACACGGCGATCCACAACGCGGAAATGATCCGCTCCATGGGCTTGTCCACGCCTGTGATCTACGCCGGAAACTGCGAAAATCAGGAAGAAATGAAGCTGATTTTCGAAGAGGGTTGCGGTCAGGAACTGTACATCGTAGAAAACGTATATCCCAAGATCGACGATCTGAACGTAGAGCCCGCCAGAAAGGTGATTCAGGACGCCTTTGAAGACCACATCATTCACGCTCCCGGCATGGAGCACGTCCGCGACATGGTCAGCGGTCCCATCATTCCCACCCCCGGTGCGGTTATGGAATGCACCAAGCTGCTGAACGAATGCTTGGGCGACGTGGTTGTCATCGACGTAGGAGGCGCTACCACCGACGTTCACTCCGTTTGCGTGGAATCGGACCAGGTGGCCCGGATCATGACCAGCCCCGAGCCGAAGGCTAAGCGTACGGTAGAAGGTGATCTGGGCGTTTACGTCAACCAGAGAAACATCGTGGATATCATCACCATGGAAAAGCTGAAGAAGCAGCTTCCTGATGTGGATGTGGAAGCGGTGATGGAGTCCTATAAGGCGATCTCCAAAACGGAGGATGAGTTCAAGTACGTGGAACGGTTGACGGAAGAAGCGGTTCTCCGTTCCGTGGAACGCCACGCCGGTCAGATTCGCTACATCTACGGCCCCTCCGGCCGCAGCACCGTTGCCGAAGGAAAGGACCTGACTCAGGTGAAGTACATCGTGGGCACAGGTGGCGCCCTGACCAGACTGCCTCACCGGGTGGAGATCATGAAGAAGATCGCAGCCCACAATGAGACGGGACTTCTGCTGTTCCCCACGGAAAGCGCACAGATCCTGGTGGATAATGACTATATCATGGCGTCTTTGGGCGTTCTGTCCAAGCGTTATAAGGAAGGTACGATCCGCCTGTTGGAGAAGAGCCTGAACATCCAGTTCCCCTCCAAAGAAGAGCTGGATCGGAGCAAGAGGGCTGCCTACATCGATGAACTGGAGCGCATTGAAGAACAGCGCAAGCTCAAGGAAGCCCAGCGCGAGGAAGAGGAGCGCAAGCACCTGGAAGAGATGGGCTGGTACAAGGGTGAGGACGGAAAGTACTATTCCAAGGAAGGGTCGGAGGCCAAGGCCGCAGAGGCCGTGGAAGAAGGCGGCGCTTCTGAAACCTGCGGCTGTCATGCGGAAAAAGTAAAACAGGAGGCCATGAAGGGCGGATATCAGCAGATGGTCCAGACCTGTGGCTGCGGTTGCAAAGACGAATAGATGAGGAGGCTCCCATGTATCCAAGATTGATTTTTGATTTGACGAAGTTGCGTCAGAACCTGGACGCCGTCAGCAAGGTAACGCACGAGGGCGGCTGTTCCATGATGATTGTTACCAAGGGCGTCTGCGCCGATCCCAAGGTGGTGGATCTGATCATCAGCCATCCCGGCGTGGATTTTCTGGCGGATTCCCGGGTAAAGAATCTGGCAACCTACGCGGGCAAGGCCCGCGTTGCCGGGAAGAAGACGGTACTGCTGCGTCTGCCCATGCTCTGCGAGGTGGACGAGGTGGTGAAGTATGCCGATCTGAGCTTCAACTCTGAGCTGGTCACCATCGCGGTGCTGAACGAAGCGGCGGAAAAGGCCGGTGTGGTTCACAACATCCTGCTGATGATCGACCTGGGCGACCTGAGGGAGGGAATCTTCTTCCGGGACGAAGATCTGATCTTCAACGCGGTGGAAGAAATTCTGAAGATGAAGAACATCCACCTGTACGGCGTGGGTGTCAACCTGACCTGTTACGGCGCCATCATCCCCAAGAACGACAACCTGTCTCAGCTGGTGGCCATCGCCGACAAGATCCGGTCCAGATTCCACATCGAACTTTCCATGGTTTCCGGCGGAAATTCCAGTTCCATCTATCTGCTGGGCGGAAACGACGCTCTGGCGGAGCGCCAGCTGCCGGAGGGCATCACCAACCTGCGTCTGGGCGAAAGCTTCCTGCTGGGCAACGACACAGCCTACGAGACGAAGCTGCCGGGCACCTGTTCCGACACCATGGTTCTGGAAGCGCAGATCATCGAGCTGAAGGAAAAGCCGTCCCTGCCCATCGGTGAACCGGGCGTGGATGCCTTCGGCCAGAAGCCGGTCTACGAGGATCGCGGCGTGATCAAGCGGGCCATTTTGGGCATCGGAAAACAGGATGCGGAACCGGGCTCCATGACTCCCACCGACCCGGATGTGGACATTCTGGGCGCCAGCTCCGACCACCTGATCGTGGACGTGACCCGTTCCAAGCAGGAATATAAGGTGGGCGATACGCTGACCTTCACTCTGGGCTACGGCGGCATGTTAAAGGCGGCCACCAGCCCCTACGTGGAAAAAGCGTACAAATAAAAGCACATCAGCGAAAGCCTGTAAATATCCGACATAACGAGAGAAAGCCCGGACAATTCCGGGCTTTTTGTTTGGCCTCTGTGCGTCTCAGCGATATTTTTAGCACAGCAACCGAGCCGCGATCATAGTCAAAAGAAACGCTGGCGACCTATATTTTTCGAGAAGGATCCGCTTATTTTACAGGGAAATATGAGAGCCCTGCATTTTGTATGGTTTCGCTTACTAATTTATAGCGAATTTCAGAAGTTCTGTAAGTTTGTTTTTTCTCAGGCTAATTTATAGAGATTTAAGTGCATAAAAATGGAAAATCCTCTATCAAAAGGATAAATAAGGAATATATCTATATTTCGGATCGTTTTACAGAACATAATATAGAATTCGCCGGATCATCCCTATATTTTAGCGAACGCAACACGCAAAATACAGGATTTTTGATTTTTGCTATCTTTTAGAACGATCCCGATGCGAAAATATAGGTTTCGTGAATTCTCCTGTATCATAAGCATTATTCGCGTGGAAAATATAGGGATTTATGGATTCATTCGCAAAATATCGACAAAGAGAAATTTGACAGGTGCAAGATTTCAGCTGTTCTTACCGGACTTCATCAATGGAAAGAGATATCCGGCGGAAAGCCGGACGGTAGAAAGACACAGACGTGGAAATATGGTATAATAGGAAAAAGCGCTGAAGTGGGGAAAGAGAACGGCGCGGAACATGAGGTGAAGAAATGAAAACACTGCTGATCAACGGAAGGGTATATCTGGATCGCGAGACATTTGCGGAAGCGGTATTGATGGAAGACGGTATCATCGCCGCCGTAGGCACTTCGGAAGAGCTGAAGGGGCAAGCGCCGGACGCGGAAATCATCGATTGCGAGGGGAAGACGGTCATCCCCGGGCTGAATGATTCTCACATGCATCTGTTCGATGTGGGAGCCAGTCTGTATGAGGTGAACATCGTGGGCTGTAACAGCATCGAGGAGATGATCCGACGCTGTCAGGATTACATGGAGCGGTACCCGGAACGCTGCCGCGGTGGACTGATGGCCAGCGGATGGAATCAGGATCTGTTTGAGGACAAGCGGATGCCCGACCGCCACGATCTGGACCGGATCTCTACGGAGATCCCCGTCATCATGACGAGAGTGTGCCACCACATCAGCGTGACCAACACGAAAGCCATTCAGCTTTTGGGACTGGACGAAACGTCGCCGGAGATCCCCGGGGGCGAGATTCAGCGGGAAGAAAACGGATATCCCAACGGGATCTTTGCCGAGCTGTCCAGCTTCGTGGAGAAGGTGATCCCGGAAAAGACAGAGGAAGAAAACCGGGCCATCCTGAATCTGGCCATGGATTACGCTTCTTCCCACGGACTGACCTCCGTACAATCCAATGACCTGCGTACCGGCGTCAACTTCGAGGAACGCATGGCTCTTCTCCAGAACATCTATCGCAGCGGCGAAGGAAAGGTGAGATATCGGATTCAGGCCAGCTTCAGCGAACCGGAACACCTGAAGGAATACGTGGAATCGGGAAAGTTCGGTCCGGATCAGGAGGTGGGGGACCTGTTGAAAATGGGTCCCGTCAAGATGTTCAAGGACGGAAGTCTGGGTGGGCGGACCGCCTACATGACCGATGAATATCACGACGCTCCCGGCGTAGTGGGGATCGAATGCACCACCGTGGAAGAGATGGACGAGTATGTGACCATGGCTACCGGCTACGGCCTGCAGGTTGCCACCCACGTTATCGGCGACCGGGCCATCAAGGAGACGCTGGACGCCTACGAAAAGGCGCTGGTGGACGGCAAGAACAAATACCGCAACTCTCTGGTTCACTGTCAGATCACCGACCGGAAGCTGCTGCAGCGCATCGCCGATCTGGACGTGCTGACCCAGGTGCAGCCGGTCTTTTTGGACTACGATATGACCGTGGTGGAGGATCGCTGCGGAAAAGAGCTGGCTTCCACATCCTATGCGTTCAAGACAATGGAACAGCTGGGAACCCACGTTTCCTACGGGACCGACTCCCCCGTGGAGGACTGCAA
>JAGATO010000088.1 GCA_017621195.1 Bacillota bacterium
ACAAGTTTATGAACTGGGACGGCGCCATCCTGACGGACAGCGGCGGCTTTCAGGTATTCAGCCTGGGAGATCTGCGGAAGATCAAGGAGGAGGGCGTTTACTTCCGCTCTCACATCGACGGATCGAAGCACTTCTTCTCGCCGGAAAAGTCCATCGAGGTGCAGAACGCCCTGGGCTCCGATATCATCATGGCCTTCGACGAATGCGCCCCCTATCCGGCGGACCACAAGTACGTGAAGGACTCGCTGGAACGGACCAGCCGGTGGCTGGCCCGCTGCAAGGAAGCCCACAAAAATACGGAAAACCAGTCGCTGTTCGGCATCATGCAGGGCGGCATGTACAAAGACCTGCGCTATGAAAGCGCCATGCAGATCGTGGAGATGGACCTGCCGGGGTACGCCATCGGAGGCGTATCCGTCGGTGAACCGAAAGACGTGATGTACGATATTCTGGACAGCTGCGTGGAATACCTTCCCAAGGAAAAGCCCCGCTATCTGATGGGCGTGGGCAGTCCCGACTGCCTGTTCGAAGGCGTAAAACGGGGCATCGACATGTTCGACTGCGTCCTGCCCACGAGAATCGCCCGCAACGGTACGGCCATAACCTCCGTGGGGCGGATCTCCATCAAGAACGCCTGCCACGAACACGACTTTACGCCGCTGGATCCCAACTGCGACTGCTATACCTGCCGCAATTATTCCAGAGCGTATCTGCGCCACTTGTTCAAATCCAACGAGATCCTGTCCTCCATGCTGCTGACCAACCACAACCTTCACTTCCTGGTGAAGACCATGGAAAACATCCGCAAGGCCATCGAAGAGGATCGATTCTTGGAATACAAGAAAGAGTTTTATGACAACTACGGAAAGTTCTGAGGAACGAAGTACGAGACAACGAAAGGACTGACACAATATGCCTATTCTGATTCCCAGAGGGTTACCCGCATATCGAACACTGAAGAATGAGAACATCTTCGTCATGCACGAGCGCCGCGGTTCCAGACAGGACATTCGTCCTCTGCGCATCGCTATCGTCAACCTGATGCCCACCAAGCAGGTGACGGAAACACAGCTGGCGCGAATGCTGGCAAATACGCCGCTGCAGGTGCAGCTGTTTCTTCTGCGAATGGAGTCTCACTTCTCCACTCACGTGGACGAATCCTACATGCGGACGTTCTACACCACCTTCGAGGAGATCAAAAGCCAGAAGTTCGACGGCATGATCATCACCGGCGCACCGGTGGAGTTCTATGACTTCGAAGATGTGGATTACTGGGATGAGCTATCGGACCTGATGGACTATTCGAAGAAGAACGTATTCAGCACTCTCCACGTCTGCTGGGGAGCCCAGGCAGGTCTGTACCATCACTACGAGATCAAAAAATACGAGCTTCCCCAGAAGCTGTTCGGCGTGTTCCCCCACAGAGTTCTGGACAAGAAGTCCGAATTTACCAGGGGCTTTGACGACGTGTTCTACGTTCCCCATTCCCGCCACACCCAGATTCGAAAGGAAGATGTGCTGGCGGAGCCGGACCTGAAGATTCTGGCGGAATCGGAGGAAGCCGGACCGCATATCATTTGTTCCAGAAACAAGAGAATGCTGTTTATTCAGGGACATATGGAATACGATCGGGATACCCTTCGACTGGAATACGAACGGGATCTGGGAAAGGGACTTCCCATCGCCGTTCCGGCCAACTACTTCAAAAACGACGATCCGACGCAGGGCGTTGAGGTGCGATGGACCGGCCACGCCAATCTGTTCTTCGCCAACTGGCTGAATTACGTCTATCAGGAGACCCCGTTCGATCTGGAGCGCTTGCCGGAACTGGATTGATTCCGGTGAGACCACGATCCCGAGGAAGGAGTTACGATTTGGAAATCTGTAAACACGCAAAGGAATGCGGCGGATGCCTCTATCAGGGCATCGATTACGAGCAGCAGCGCACCATGAAGGGAAAGGAAGTGCTGCGCCTTCTGGAAAAGAAAGGGATCCAGCCGGAGGTCTTCGGCGGGATCGAGGGGAGTCCCCAGCTGTACCGCTACCGAAACAAAATGGAATACACCTTCGGAGACCAGGTGAAGGATGGCCCCATGACGCTGGGAATGCACCAGCGGGGGCGGTTCATGTCCATCGTCACGGTGGATGAGTGTCAGCTGGTGGATGAAGATTTCAACCGGATTGTAAAGGCGGTATTGGACTTCGTCACGGAAAAGGGATACCGCTTCTATCACAAGAAGAGCCACACCGGCCTTCTGCGACACCTGATCCTGCGCAAGGGACAGCACACCAACGAGCTTTTGGTCAACCTGGTAACCAGCAGCCAGTCGGACTTCGACGACGAAGGGTTTCTGACCATGCTGATGGGGCTGGAGCTGAACAATCAGCTGGTGGGAGTTCTTCACACCTACAACGACCGGATGGCCGACGCCGTCTACTGCGACCGCATGGACATTCTATACGGTCGGGATTATTACAATGAGACCATCATGGGACTGAAGTTCCGGGTCAGCGCCTTCAGCTTTTTCCAGACCAACGTTCCCGCCGTGGAGCGGCTGTACACCGAGGCCGTGGAGCTCATCGACCACGTGGAAGGAAAGGTAGTCTTCGACCTGTACTGCGGGACAGGAACGATCACCCAGCGGCTGGCACTTCAGGCGAAGGAGGCCATCGGCGTTGAAATCGTCGAGGACGCCGTGGAGGCAGCAAGAAAGAACGCCGCAGAAAACGGGCTGTCCAACTGCCGTTTCATCGCCGGAGACGTGTTGAAGGTACTGGACGAGCTGGAAGAGATACCGGATGTGATCGTGGTGGATCCGCCACGGGCCGGGATTCATCCGAAGGCGATGCAAAAAATACTGAACTATGGGGTGAAACAGATTGTTTATATCTCCTGCAACCCCAAAACCCTGGTAGAGAACCTGGATATGGCCGGATTCTACGAGTATCAGGTGAAGTACGTCAAAGCGTATGATAACTTCGCATTCAGTAAGCACATCGAATGCGTGACGCTGCTGGAGAGAAAGTAAGAGTATATAAGAGTATAAAAGTAAGAGATTATAAGATACAGGAGATAGGACAGAGGTAAGAAAATAAGGAGGAAGAAGCGGATGCAGTACAGAAAGTTTCAAAAGATCGACGTAGAAGTATCTCCCATCGGATTCGGGTGCATGAGATTTCCCGTATCTGACCCCAAGGATGAAAGTTCCATCTGCAAGGAAGAAGCGAAGAAGATGCTGCGAAAGGCCATCGACGGCGGCGTAAACTATCTGGATACCGCCTGGATGTACCACAATTTTTCCAGCGAGGATTTCGTGGGCGAAGCGCTGCAGGACGGCTATCGGGAAAAGGTGAACCTGGCTACCAAGCTGCCCATCTGGCTGGTGGAATCGGAAGATGACGTGATGAAGTATCTGGACATTCAGCTGGGAAAGCTGAAGACGGATCACGTGGACTTTTACCTGGTCCATGGACTGGATCAGGAGCGGTGGGATTCCGTAAAGAAGTACAACGTTCTGGCCAAGCTGGAAGAGGCCAGAGCCATGGGGAAGGTCAAGTACCTGGGCTTCTCCTTCCACGATTCCTACGAGACCTTCGTGGACATCATCGACGGCTTTGACTGGGATTTCTACCAGATCCAGTTCAACTACATCAACACCGACTACCAGGCCGGAATGAAGGGCCTGAAGTACGCCGGTGAAAAGGGAATCAGCGCCGTCATCATGGAACCCATGCTGGGCGGAAAGCTGGCCAATCTGACGCCTCAGGTGGAAGAACGCATTTCCAAGGAACGTTCCCAGGTGGAATGGGCGTTGGACTTCCTGTGGAGCCAGCCGGAAATTGCCGTTGTCCTCAGTGGTATGAGCACCATGGAACAGGTGGAAGGAAATCTGGAATATGCCGGTCGATGGGAAGAACGTCAGCTGGTGGAAGAGGATTATGAAATGCTGAAGGGTGTAAAGGAAGTCTTCGACAAGATGGCTCTCGTACCCTGCACCAAGTGCAACTACTGCATGCCCTGTCCCTTCGGTCTGAACATTCCCGGAATCTTCGAAGCGTATAACCAGACGGCCTCTGTCAGCACCAGCTTTGCGCTGAAGACCTATGCGCAGTATGATGTGAAAGCTGATGCTTGCCGCGCTTGTCGCCGCTGTGAAAAGGAATGTCCGCAGCACATTGAAATCAGCGAAGTAATGAAGAAGGTCGTTACGGCCATGGCAGAATAACCCGATAAGGATGTGATCGAATGGAACTACATCTCAGCGGAACTGACAAGTCCACGTTCTA
>JAGATO010000089.1 GCA_017621195.1 Bacillota bacterium
GTACCGCTGTTGGCGATGCTGTCCCACAGTTCCGGGAAGAAGCCCATCTGTCGCAGGATCGTCGTCCCGATCATAAACAGTACCGTTCCGATGCAGTTGAAGACGATGTGAACCACGCCGGTGCGTTTGGCGTCCTTGGAACTGCCGATGGAGCAGACCATGGCGGTGGTGACGCAGGTTCCCAGATTAATACCCATGATCATGGGATAGACCAGGTTGAACCGGATGACTCCGGTGGCGGACAGGGCCTGCAAAATACCCACCATAGCGGACGAACTCTGGACGATGACCGTCAGAACCAAACCGGTGAGGATCCCCAGAATCGGCATGTTGCTGAAATAACCGATGGTGTCGATGAAGGCCTGAGATTCAGCCAGCGGTTCCACCGCCGCCGTCATGGACAAAAGCCCGGTGAACAGAACGCCGAAGCCGGTACAGATCATACCCGTGTTCTTCGTGGCTTCCTTCTTAAGGAACATGATCAGGACGATGCCGGCAATCAGCGCCATGGGCGCCAGCGTGTCGGGCTTGAAGAAGGTCAGGATCGACCCGCCTCCATCGTCGATATCCATCAGTCGAATGATCTGCGCCGTCACCGTGGTACCGATGTTGGCGCCGAGAACGATGCTGACCGCCTGACGCAGGTTCAGAATACCGGCGCCGATCAGACCTACGGTCAAGACGATGGTGGCCGTGGAACTCTGGATGATGGCCGTAACTATGGCGCCGGTGATGACTCCCATCACCGTGTTCTGAGTCAGCTTACCCAGGAAATTCTTCAGCGCATCTCCGGAACTCTGCTTCAGACCGTCGCCCATGATCTCCATTCCGTAAAGGAACATGGCGAGACCACCCAGCATCTTGATTATAGTCAAAACAATATTCATTCCGATCCGTTATACTCCTTATTTATATCTACATCTACGCACAATCTTACTTGTCTATCATACAATGATTCCCCATAATTCTACAAGAAATTTTTACATATTTTCTTCATTTCTTTTACATTTTCTCTTAATTTTTTGGAAAAATCGTTATTCTATCCCTATTTTTTATCATAGTACCGATTTCTCCTCTAACCGATTTCGGATATCGGAAGATACCCGACTATATTATGCGTATTTCGGATCGAAATCAAATACCCCGGTGAAAGCATTGACGCTTCCTCCGGGGCGTTCCTTCCGTATTTTACAGGCCCAGATCCTCGTCGATCAGCAGAACCTCCGCTTCCATGCCGGACATGGGCGCCATCAGCGTCACCATTCCGCGGCAGATCCGCCCCGGGCTCTTGCAGTCGTAGCAGCGATCTCCGTTGACGGCACAAGGCGTCTTGGCATTCATCTGCTGGGCCCGCCTGGGACCTGCCACATTTCTGGCCCGCCATACGGCATCCTCATACGTCTTGACGATCTTGTTCCGTCCGATGAGATAGTAGATCTTTCTATGGCCGAACAGCATGGAGGCAACGCGGTTGCCGCAGCCGTCGATGTTGACCATTTCCCCGGTCTCCGCCAGAGCATTGGCCGACGCCAGATAGATGTCTGTGGCCATGGCCTCCCGCCGGGCCTCGTCCGCCGGCTGCTGCATCCAGTGCCAGATCACGGTATTGTGGGTTCCCAGCCGATCGTACAGTCCGGAGGCCTTCACCGTACCGGAACCGCCGATTCCCACGGTGGTCTGATCCACCGCGCTGTCCACGTAATCCGCAGCCTGTTCGAGAGTTTCGAATACCTTCACTTCATATCCCCGCTGTTTCAGGTTCTGTTCTACCGTTGTAAAATCAAACATAAGATTCACCTCTTTCTTTCTGGACTCAGTATACACCCATCCTACCGCAGACGCCAGTGAATCTTTTTGATTTCTCCGATGGTCAGACACCGCACCTGACGCAGAATATCCAGATAGGATTCCAGATCCATGTTGTCCACCGTCATTTCCCGGCGAGCTGTACAGCCGTCCACCGCTCCCGCTTCCACGATGGTCTTCAGCAGCTCTCGCTCCTCCTCGATGGTGGGCAGCAGCAGCTTGTCCTTTTTCACCGACAGCATGGCGGCGATCCCCCAGCCCCACCAGTTGGAAATGCCCGAGGCCAGGGTCCAGTCGGCTCCCTGATGGGCGCAGATCAGAGCTCCCCGGGGTACGTGGTTCACCACCTGCTTGTGGAACGTTCCCATACCCAGCTCGTTTCCTCCGTCGCCGATGGCGATGGTATGAGCACCGTAGTGACGGGCTTCCTGAAAAAAGGGCTCCGTATCGGTCACCATATCATCGATGACCTTTCCCCGCATATTATAATAGTGGCCGTCGTCCGACATGCCGGGCCGTTCCAGGGAGATCACGTGGGTCGGCTGAAACCGGTCCACCCACTCGGCGGCCAGCGCCGCCGATTGCCGTCCGCTGACGCAGAACACCTGGGCTTTGGGGACCCGCAGCGCCGTGGATGCCTGAAGCAGCGGATAGGACGGCTCGTCGGTAACGATCCGCACCTGACAGCCGCAGGTAACCAGAGCCGCCGCCAGATTGGTGGCTCCCGGCGGACCGTCGGTCTCTCCGCGAAAGCCGTCTTCGCAGCGCACCGGAAATCCCGTCAGGATCAGTACGCGCTTCGCTTCGGCCAGATCCTCGGCCACGGCTTCCAGATCTACGTCGGGCAATTCCTCCAACAGACCTCGTCCCATATCGTGCTTCATGACCTTCAGCAGCTCCGCTTCAAACTCTCGATGCCATTTTACTTTTTGCGACATGGAATGTTCCTCCTAAATGCAAAATGCAAACAAAAAAGACCCACTGCTCCCTATGGTTCAGGATTCGTGGGTCTTGTCTATCGTGTGATGTTCCGGGCAGGAACGGGATAAACAAAAGAATCGTTTTTTCGGATTTTTTCGCAAAATTTTTACACACATCATTCTACTCTCGCCTTTTCCCAAAGTCAAGAATATGATAAAATTATTTTAATGCAAATCGACAGATTGCCACGTATTTTACCACGATTTTTATTCCTGACAGAAAGGATTTCACCATGAGATATCCTCAACATACGATTTTAGTCATCGGCCAGGCCAAGCCCAGCCGGGAAGACGCCATCTACAACACTCACGGCGAGTTTTATATCAGCCTGGTTCTGGAGCCGGAAACCGGCCGGATCTTAGATGCGGAATGCAACACCATTTTAGACGTAACTCGAAACTTCGTAGCGGATCTGTTCATCGGAAAGAGCCTGAAGGACGACCTTCCCCTTCTGGAGCAGGAGATCCGCAGCCGCTATTTCGCCCTGACGCAGCGACCTCTGATCGCCTGCGCCAAGGACGCCTACAATCGCTACATGAAAGCGATGGAACAGTGCTCAAAAAAATAAAAAAGGAGGTATGCCCCCTTGTCATGGATGCTTCTCATCGTTGCAGTGGTCATCATCGCCTGTATCCTCTGCAACCAGTTTACCAACCGCTTCGGAATCCCCACCCTGCTGGCCTTCATCGTTCTGGGTATGCTGTTCGGTTCCGATGGTCTTCTCAAAATACCGTTTGACAATTACGCCTTTGCGGAAACCATCTGCTCCGCCGCCCTGATCCTGATCATGTTCTACGGCGGTTTCGGCACCAACTGGAACCAGGCCAGACCCACAGCCGTTCCCGCCGTTCTGATGTCCACCCTGGGCGTGGTTCTGACCGCCGTTCTCACCGGCGTTTTTTGTTATTTCGTCCTGGGCTTCCCCCTGTGGGAAGGACTGCTGGTGGGTTCCCTACTGGGTTCCACCGACGCCGCTTCGGTCTTTTCGATCCTGCGTTCCAAACAGCTGAACCTGAAGTACAACACGGCGTCCCTTTTGGAAGTGGAGAGCGGTTCCAACGACCCCTTCGCCTACATGATGACAATGATTACGCTGACGGTGCTGCAGAGCGGCAGAGCCACCGGACCCGAACTTGCCGTCATGATCGTCAGGCAGCTGGCCTTCGGCCTTCTGTTCGGCGCGGTCATCGGTCTGGCCGCCTCCAAATTCATCAACCGATTTCAGTTTCACACGAGGGGATTCGACTCGGCCTTTGTCCTGGCCACCGCCGTCCTGTCCTACGCCGCTCCGTCGGTGCTTTCGGGCAACGGCTATCTCAGCGCCTATCTGGCCGGCCTGATTCTGGGAAACCGTCCCCTGCCCAACAAGCGTTCCATGGTGAACTTCATCGACGGCATCACCGGTCTGATGCAGATGCTGATCTTCTTCCTGCTGGGACTGCTCAGTTTTCCCTCCGCGCTTCCGGCCATCATCCCCACGGCGCTGCTGATCTTCCTGTTCCTGACCTTCGCGGCGCGGCCCGTGGCGACGACACTGCTTTTGACGCCGCTGCGCAAGCCTCTGAACCAGCAGCTCCTGATCTCCTGGGCTGGTCTTCGCGGCGCCGCTTCCATCGTTTTTGCCATCATGGTATCCACCTCGGGCACGGCGTTCCAAAACGATCTGTTTCACATCGTCTTCACCGTGGTTCTGCTGTCCATCTCGCTGCAGGGTTCCTTCTTGGCTCCCGTGTCCAGAAAGCTGAGGATGATCGATAACGACGAAAACGTCATGCGTACCTTCAACGATTACGCCGACGAATCGGCCATCAACTTCGTCCGCATGACCATCACCGCCGACCACGACTGGGCCTGGAAACCGCTGTCCCAGCTGTCCATCGGCCCCGACCTTCTGATCGCCATGGTACTTCGCGGCGGAAATACGCTGGTCCCCCACGGAAATACAGTGCTCCAACCCGACGATGTGGTGATCCTGGGAGCCGCTTCCTTCTGCGACGATTCTCACATCAGCCTGTGGGAAACCACCATCGACCAAAAACATCCCTGGAAGGACAGGGAACTGCGGAATCTGACGCTGGACCGCGGCCAGCTGATCGTTCTGATTCGCCGCGGACCCGGAGAAACCATCATCCCCAACGGAAAGACCACGATCCGCGAAGGAGATGTGCTGGTCATCAATCGCGATACTACGTTGATGTAATCCCATCAAACCCGCCATCGATCCTTCCCGGCAGCAGGTTTTTCATTTTATTTGTCCTATGCGCATTTTCCCGTTTCTATGTCACCTTTTTTCCGTCCTTTCATATGTTGTAAGTAAAATCTTAAGAAAGGAAGGGATACCCTTGAATATATCCGACACTTTGCGCGCTATGCACGGCGTTCCGCCCATTTCCGCGGACGACGGCGCTGATTCTTGCTCCGGGCCTCAGCCGGAAGCGATTTCTGCCATCCGCCCGGAATCGCCGGTGCAATCCCAGGTTTCTGGCTCCATGATGCTGGACCAACTGCCGCTGGCCATGGCTTACGTCCCCATGCAGATGTGGGGTGAAACCTACGAGGGCTTGAAGGCTCTGGACGTGGGAACGATTTTCCCCGATCTGAACCTGCCGTTTTGCGGAAGGAGGCTGAGCGAGTGATGGCTATGACTGAACAGCAGAACATGATGCGCCGCCTGCAGGTCCAGAGCTTCGTCCTGACCGACGTGCAGCTGTATCTGGACACTCATCCCGACGATCCGAAAGCGCTGGAATGTTATCGCAAGTATCGCCACCTGCGGGAACAGACCATGGCCGATTACGTAAATCGCTTCGGCCCCATCAACAGTATGCAGGTAGAATCCGACAGCAGATGGACCTGGGTGGATACGCCCTGGCCGTGGGAAGGGACGGTGTAGCTCATGTGGGTTTATGAAAAGAAATTACAGTATCCGATCAACATCACCAAGCCGGATGCCCGATCGGCGCAGATCATCATAACGCAGTACGGCGGACCGGATGGCGAATTGGGAGCCTCCATGCGCTACCTGTCCCAGCGTTATACCATGCCATATAAGGAACCGGCGGCCATCCTGTCGGACATCGGCACGGAGGAGCTGGCTCATCTGGAAATGGTTAGCACCATCGTCCACCAGCTGACGAAAAACCTCAGTCTGGAAGAGATTGAAGACAGCGGGTTCGCTCCCTATTTCGTAGATCACACGGTCGGCATCTGGCCCCAGGCCGCTTCCGGCGTTCCCTTTTCTTCTTCCACCTTCCAATCCGCCGGAGATCCCGTGACGGATCTGCATGAAGACATGGCTGCAGAACAAAAGGCCCGGAAGACATACGACAACATCCTGCGCCTGATCGACAACCCCGAGGTCATCGATCCCATCCGCTTCCTGCGGGAGCGGGAAATCGTCCACTTCCAGCGCTTCGGCGAAGCTCTGCGCAAGGTGCAGGACCATCTGAATGAAAAGAATTTCTACGCCATCAACCCGGCCTTCGACCTGAACCCCCATCAGGGAAAATGACGAGTCCAAAGAATCGTTAAGATCGACAAAAAGAAAAATCGTTTATGCCATTTCCGGCGTAAACGATTTTTTCTGTCTTTCAGGTTCAGATTTTCTCAGTCGCCTCATGATCCGAAGCCCAGGTTCCCTGCTTCAACTGGCGCACGGTCTGGACGACGTTTTCGTGCTGTACGGATTTCAGGTCAAAGCGGAAGAATTTGAAGGTGTTCTGCATCAAAAAGCTGATTCCGAACACGGAGATCACTGTACCCAGACCTACCTTGGCACCCATCAGGTATCCGATCACCAGCACCGTTCCTTCGATCATGCCGCGGATATAGCCCACGGGAACCTTAGGTAAGCACTTGCTCAACGCGGTCATCAGAGAATCCCGGGGACCGCCGCCCATGCCTTCCCTGATGTAAAAATATGTACCGATGCTGATCATCATCTGTCCCATCAGCAGGACCACGATTCCCAGATAGAAATTGTCCATCTTGGGCATCAATCCGATCCAGTTCCACAGGTCCACGGCCTTTCCGATGATGATGGCATTCAAAATCGTTCCGAAACCGATCTTCTCTTTCAGCATCATATCGAAGATCACGATGATCGCCCCCACCAGAAGGCTCACATTGCCGTAGGACATGCCGATCAGATCGGCGATTCCCATCTGAAAGGCCTCCCATGCTCCCAGACCGATGTTGGCCTGAATGCTGATGTAGCTGCCCGTTCCGAAGATGAACAGGCCCAACACCATCCAAAGCGTCTTTTTTACTAATAATTTCCATTGTTCCATTGTCTTATCCTCTTATGTACCGCAAATACGCTCCCGACACCCTCCGCCATACGGCGACATTATTACCATACCATCGTCATTCTTCTCTTTCAAGAAAAAAATTGCCCCGAAGGACAATTTTACTGTTCCATCATGTGGGTTGCCACCTTCTGCAGCTCGCCCAGCGTGGTGATCTCCACACCGGATTCGATCAGCTGCACCTGAACGTACTGGGGCAACGATTCAAAATACTCCCGCATTTCGGGATTCTCTTCATAGTAATTCACATCCGTTCCTCCTGCCTGAATTTCCGCTCTGCGGATGGATGTAGTATGCGCAGGATCTCCGCTTGCCATGCATCGCACTTTCGGAGTATACTGAAGCCATCACAACACAGGAGGTTTCATCATGTGGATCCGCAACGGCATGATCTTAACGCCCGACGGAACGCTCCGTCCCGGGCACATCCGGCTTCACGAAAATCGAATCGCGTCGGTATGCTTTCCCGACGAACCAAATAACACCGAAAATGACGGCGTGATCGACGCTGACGGCGCCATCGTCAGCCCCGGCCTGATCGACATTCACATCCACGGTGCCATGGGTGCCGACGTTTACGACGGAACGGTGGAAGCGCTGGACACCATCGCCGGCTGGCTGGTTCAAAACGGCGTCACCAGCTTTCTTGCCTCGACCATGACCGTCAGCGAAGAGAGTCTGCTGACCTCCTGCCGCGCCGTCTGCCGCCACATGGAACCCCGGCGAACCCACTGCACTTCCTGCGACGGCTCGCTTCTCCCTCAGGCAACCCTTCGGGGCGTCCGTCTAGAAGGGCCTTTTCTCTCCGCCGCCCGGGTGGGAGCCCAAAATCCAGACTACCTTCGGCTGCCCGATCCGGCGTTTCTCCGCCGTCTGTCGAAAGCCTGCGGCAACGCCGTGCGCATCGTCGATGTGGCGCCTGAGCTGCCAGGCGCATCGGACCTGATCCGAAGCCTGGCCGGTTCTCCCATCCGCGTTTCCCTGGGCCACACCGCCGCTGCCTACGATCAGGCCATGGCCGGATTCCGGGCCGGAGCCGCTCACGTCACCCAC
>JAGATO010000090.1 GCA_017621195.1 Bacillota bacterium
GGGTTGATCTTCTTTGCTTCCTGTTCTTCACGAACGGCAGCAATTTCTTCTTCGGTCATGAAGCAGGGGTAAGCCATGCCCTGAGATACCAGATACTTGGCAAAGCACTGATAGATCTCGCCTCTCTGGCTCTGGTGGTAGGGGCCGTAGTCTCCCACCTCGCCGTTCATGGTTGCTCCTTCGTCGAAGTTGACGCCGAAGTGATGCAGCGCTTTGATCAGCATGGGAACGGCGCCCTGTACCTCGCGCTTATCGTCGGTGTCTTCAATGCGCAGGAAAAACACGCCGCCGCTCTGATGCGCCAGTCTCTCATCGGCAAAGGCGCCATACAGATTTCCCAGGTGAATGAACCCTGTGGGACTGGGCCCTAAGCGGGTCACCTTGGCGCCTTCCGGCAGGTCTCTCTTGGGGTAAATTTCCTCGTAATCCGCAGGGGTTTTTCTGATCTGCGGAAACAGCAGATTCGCTAATTTATTATAGTCCATTGCTCTCTTGTCTCCATTCTCCAATGTGAAAGTTACATACTTATTTGATTATACACCAGATTTCTTTCTCAGTTCAACACTCTTTCTTGAAAATTGACCACTCTGATGAAAAATGATCGTCTGTTGAAATTCCAAGAAAAAAGCGCAGCTTTCCTGCTGCGCTTTTCCGTGTTGTCGCGGCAATCCTGCCGCTGCGCTTTCCTATTTGCCGCGGCAATCCTGCCGCCGATTCGGACGTTGTTTTGCGAAACGCTATTCTTCCAGAGCAAAGCAGGCCACCGCTCGGTCTCCCCGTTGCGAAAGCTGCGGGCGCTGTGTAAAGCAGCGCTCCTCCGCATCGGGACAGCGGGTGCAGAAGGGACATCCTGCCGGTGGGTCGATCGGACTGGGAATCTCACCTCCCAGCGGAATCCGATGACGGTTCTTTCCACGGATCGGATCGGGAATGGGAATGGCACTGAGCAGCGCCTTCGTGTACGGATGCATGGGGGTTCGATAGATTGTATCGCTCTCCCCCACCTCCACGATGTGTCCCAGATACATTACGGCGATCCGGTGGGAAATGTGCTTCACCATGCTGAGATCGTGAGCGATGAACAGGTAAGCGATTCCCGTCTCCCGCTGGATCCGTTTCAGGATATTGATGATCTGGGCCTGAATGGATACGTCCAGCGCGGAGATGGGTTCGTCGCAGATGATGAATTTGGGCTGCAGCGCCAGCGTCCTGGCGATGGAGATGCGCTGACGCTGACCGCCGGAGAATTCATGGGGATAACGGCGGATGTGGTCCGGCTTCAAACCCACCGTCTGCAGCAGCTCCACCACCTTTTCTTCCCGCTGCTTTTCCGTTCCGTACAGGCCGTGGATCACCATGGGCTCCCGGATGATCTCGCCGATGGTCATTCTCGGATCCAGAGAGGCATAAGGATCTTGGAAGATCATCTGGGTTTCCCGCCGGAACTGAGCCAGCGCTTCCCCCTTCAATTCCGTAACATCCTTTCCTTCAAACAGAATCCTTCCCGCCGTAGGTTCATTCAACCGGACGATGGTACGGCCCAGCGTCGACTTTCCGCAGCCGCTTTCTCCTACCAGTCCCAGCGTCTCTCCCTCCCGGATCTCCAGCGAAACGCCGTCCACCGCTTTCACCGTCCGCTTTCCGCGGAGCATCCCGCCGCTGACCGTAAAATAGGTGGATACATCTTCCAATGCTACAAGTACTTTCTGTTGATCCATTCTCACTTCTCCTGCCTTTTCTTCCATTCGTTCAGCCAGCACATGCTCCGATGGGTCGGCGACAGAGTCTCAGCCTCCGGCATTCGGAGCTTGCAGATCTTCATTGCTTCGCCGCACCGATCCACAAAGGGACAGCCTGCCGGCGGCATCAGCAGATCCGGCGGCGACCCGGGAATCGGCGTCAGCTCCCTGTCATCCTCCTCCGGATTGCAGATGCAGGACAACAGCCCCTTTGTATAGGGATGATTGGGTTCGTAAAAGATCTCCCGGTCCGTACCCGTCTCTACGATCTTTCCGCCGTACATGATGTTGATTCGGTCGCAGAGGCTGGCCACCACTCCCAGATCGTGGGTGATCAGGATCACAGAGGAATTCATGGTATCCTTCACGTACTTGATCAGCTCCAGCACCTGGGCCTGAATGGTAACGTCCAGGGCCGTCGTCGGTTCGTCGGCAATGATCAGCCTCGGCTGATTTGCCAAAGCGATGGCGATGATGATGCGCTGGCGCATCCCGCCCGAAAATTCAAAGGGATATTGGTCGATGCGGGTCTCCGGGGAAGGAATCCCCACCATGGCCATCAGTTCCAGCGCTTTGTTTCGCGCCTCCTCCTTCGACAGTCCCGTATGGTTGAGAATCGGCTCGCAGATCTGCCTTCCGATTTTCATGGTAGGATTCAGAAACGTCATCGGATCCTGAAAGATCATGGCCATGCGGTTTCCACGAATCCCTTCCATGACAGCTGCATATTCCTTTCCATCGGGAAAGTGGCATACGTTGATATCCTTTCCCTCGAACTCCATCCGTTCACAGGAGATCTCTGCTGTTCCCGGCAGCAGCCCCATCAGCGAATACATGGATACGGATTTTCCGCTTCCCGACTCTCCCACGATTCCCAGGATTTCTCCTTCGTTTACATGAAACGATACGTCCCGAACCGCCTGTACCCTTCCCTGTTCCGTCGGAAAGGTGACCGACAGCTTTTCCACGTCAATAATCTTGTCCATACTCCACCTCAATGCTTTCTGGGATCCAGCGCTTCGTTCAGGCCATCTCCGATAAAGTTCAGGCTCAGCATCGTCAGACTGATGGCAAGAACCGGCCACAGCATCTGAATGGGATACGTCTGAATCAGCGACCGTGCCTCATTGGCCATGGTTCCCCAGCTGGATTGAGGAATGCTGATGCCGACACCCACAAAGGCCAGGAAGGCTTCCGTAAAAATTGCTTCCGGAACCATCAGCGTGGTATTGACGATGATGGGGCCCATGCTGTTGACGATCAGATGCTGAAATAGGATCCGCTTGTGGCTGGCGCCCATCACCCGGGCCGCCTGAGCGTATTCCCGCTCCTTCAGGCTCATCACCTGAGTTCTCACCTGACGCGCCATACCGATCCATCCGCTGACCGAGATTGCCAGCAGCACGGAAAAAATGTTGGATCCGAAGATCAACATCACCATGATCACGTACAGCATGCTGGGAATGGAGTAGATGATGTCCGCAATCCTCATCAGTACCATATCCAGCTTTCCGCCAAAATATCCGCAAATTCCTCCGTATACCACGCCGATGCACAGGTTGATCACCGCCGCCGCAAAGCCTACGGACAGGGAGATTCTGGCGCCGTACATCAGGCGCACCAGAATGTCGCGTCCGAATTTATCCGTTCCCAACAGGTGGTCCAGACCGGGCATGGCGTTTCGCAGGGACAAATCCTGCCCGTCGTAGGTGTAAGGAGACACCATGGGGACGATGATGGCCAAAACTACCATCACGGCGAGAAACAGAAGGCTGATGAGTGCCAGCTTGTTCTTCTTGAAGTGGTTCCAGGCATCCTGAACGTAGGTTTTGGATTCCATGGCCAAAAATTCGTTGTTCTTTTCGCTGTCATCCAACTTCTGAAACAGCTCATCGGGGATCCGGTCCACCGGTATTTGTTGTTCCGTCATAGTTCCATCCCCCTTACTTCAAACGAACCCGCGGATCCACGGCCGCGGAAATCAGGTCGGTCACGATATTGGCAATAATGATGAAGGCACCGTAGAGAATGGTCAGCGCCATGATCAGCGTATAGTCCCGGTTTCCCACGCTCTTTACGAACTCCGATCCGATGCCGGGGATCGTGAACATAGTCTCCACCACGAAGGAGCCGGTCACCAGGGTGGCAAGCAGCGGCCCTGCGTAGGTGATGATGGGCAGCATGGCATTTTTCAACGCATGGCGAACCACCACGATCACGGGCTTCGTCCCCTTGCTCTTCGCCAGAGTGATATAATCCTGCTTCAATTCCTCCTGCAGACCCGACTTCACCAATCGGGTGATCATGGCGATGGGCCCCAGCGCCAAAGCCAGCGAAGGCATGATGAAATTCTTCCATCCGGACAGCCCGATCAACGGCAGCCATCCCAGCTTCACGCCCAAAAACAGCATCATCAGCAGCGCGATGAGAAAGCTGGGAACGCTGACACCAATGGTGGCAATCAACGCTACCGCATTGTTGATCCAGCGGTTTTTGGAAAAGGCGGCAACGGTCCCCAGGGTGATCCCCACCGCCATGGCAACGCAGAAGGCCACCAGGCCGAGAGACGCCGTATAGGGAAGTCCGGTAGCGATGATGTCGGTCACCTTGGTGCCCTTTCGGTTCAGCGAAGTGCCGAAGTCTCCGGTCAGCGCATTCTTCAGATATTTTATGTACTGGGCGGGGATGGGCTTATCCAGATCGTATTCCGCGATCAGCTTTTCGCGAATCGTGGGAGATATCTGCCGCATCTCTCCGGCAAAGGGCGTTCCGGGGATCATGCGCATCATAAAGAAGGTGATGGTGGCCAGTGCCAGCAGCGTGACAAGGCCGAAGGCCACCCGTTTTACAATATATTTGGACATTCTATTTCTCCTCTTGCCCCAGGTACGTTCCGATCCAGCTGAAGATTTCCTTCAACCGACGAACGCGATGCCGCGGCTTTCCCGTTCTGGACAGTTCGTGATTTTCTCCCTCAAACAGGCACATGCGGCTGGGAACTCCAAAGTATTTCATCGCCTGAAACATCATGACGCCCTGATCGATGGTGCAATCGTAATCGCAGAGGGAGTGGATGAACAGGATGGGCGTCTTTGCGAAGGGTGCATAGCGGTAGGGCGAATGGAACCACAGCTTCTCCGTGTCGTTCCAGGGATCGCCGCCCGCAGCCTCTCTGTCGTAGGTGAAGCCGATGTCGCTGATGCAGTAGTCGGCAACGAAGTCGCTGACGCTGCGCTGGGATGCGATTGCCGCAAACCGATCCGTATGCCCCTCGATCCAGTTGCACATGAAGCCGGCGTAGGATCCGCCGGCCGCTGCCACCCGATGGCTGTCGATCTGCGGAAATTTCTCCAGAATGTGATCCATGAATTCCATCAGGTCATCGTAGTCGATGGTACCGTGCTTTCCCCGGATGTCGGCAAATTCCTCGCCACGTCCCTCGCTCCCTCTGGGATTGCAGAAGAAGACGAAGTAACCGGCACCGGCCATCGCCTGCATTTCGTGGAGAAAGATGGTTCCGTACGCTGCCCGGGGACCGCCGTGGATTTCAAAGACCGCCGGATACGTCTTTTTCGCATCGTAACCCACAGGCTTTATGACCCAACCGTCAATGGAAATTCCGGCACTGTTGACAAAGGGCACGTATTCCGTCTTTGCCACGTACTTCCCCATAAAATACGCCTCATTGACGGCGGTCAGCTGCTTCCAGTGTTCCGGAGTTTCCGGAGTCGTCTCACAGGGTGCGCAGTACAGATCCATGCATTTGTCCTGTTCGGCCGCAACCACGCAGATGGTCTTTTCATCGGCATCGAACCATTGGATGCTTCCCGGAGACAGGGCCGCTTTCTTCTTCCGCGTTCCCGTCGCATCTACGGAATACAACGCCCGTTCATATCCTTCCAGTCCCACGAAGAACACGGCGTCTCCCACCGTCTTATACGTGGTTCCTCCGCCGTAGCACACGTCGGTCAATACGCCGCCGCCCACGGCCATGCCGTCGTTTGTGCAGAGAAAGCGTGACTTTTGTTCCGTCATATCGTAGGCGTAAAAATCGCACATCTGTGTGTTTCCGTAGCTCTTGTTGTCGGTGAAGGTGTAGATCAGCTGATCCTCCACGAAGGAAGCCCATTCCACCTTTCCCGCTTTCTGAGGAACGATGACCTCCATCTCCCCGCTTTCGGCATGATAGAGGTACAGTTCGCGGCAGGTATCCGTCACCAGGTCTTTCCAGTCTCGTCCGACGATGGCAATGACATCCTCTCCCAGGGAAAAATCGTACACCTCCGTCGTCGGATTGGTGATGGGAGTCAGCGCTCCGCTGGCTTCCTCAAACAGGTACAGAACCTGCCGCTTTCCCGAGATAAAGCCCTTTCCGTTTTCCCACAGCGGCGCTTCTTCGATCACGTGATAGTCCAGGGCCTCCATACATTCGTCCTCCGGTGTCGTGGCCGGATCCGGCGCATTCTTATCGTATTCCGCGGTCAGCACGTACAGGCCATCCTTCCACTTTTTGATCTGCCCCACGTTCTTTCCGATGGAAAACGCCTGCGTTCTCTCCCCAGTGCGGACGTTGACCCTCTCGTAGTCGGTAACGGTTTCATATGCTTTCTTTTCCTTCGCAGCGCCGCCTTTCGTCTGGATCAGCAGCGTGTCCCCGTCTTCCCAGAGGATCGCCCCGTCCTTTCCCTCCGTTCCCAGCGGCGTCACGGTTCCTGCGGAAAGCTCCACCACCGCCGCGTTGGTTTTATAATCGTTGGCTTTCCAATCGCTTTCCGTCACGACACAAGCCAGACGGCTTCCGTCCGGGCTCAGCGTCGGAGCACTGATGAATTTCAGCGCAGCGATATCCTCCAATAAAATATTCTCCATGGAATGTTTTCCTCCTGCACTCCTCATAATCATAAGATATCCCTGGAGCGTTCTGCCCCAAGGATATCGCGTTTTTTTCTATGCTGCGGACGGCCTTACCGCTGCTACTGAACCGCTGTGCAGTAGCCGAAGAAGGGCCATACTCCGTTCATGGTCATGTTGCTTACGTTTTCGGAAACCAGCACAGGAACCATGTA
>JAGATO010000091.1 GCA_017621195.1 Bacillota bacterium
AGGTATTCCGGACGGTAGCGGTCGATGGTGTTGACGTATTCGGTCAGGCGATGGGGATCCAGCTGATAGGCCGAGATGGTAATGCGGTTCTTCAGATATTTGTCCTTTTTCCGATAGCTTTCGGCTTGGTTAGCTTCCAGCTCGATGGGATTGCCCCAGATCATGACGCTGCGGCTTCCGGGGGTGATGCCCCACCAGGACAGGCCGCGCCATCGGGCAGCTTCGTAATGTTCCACGGTGCGGCGATCCATGTAAAAGACCACCGGCTCGCCGGTGGAGCCGCCGGATTTGTTGGTGATGAGGCTAGAGCGGTTGGCCTTTTCATTGACGTAGCGGTCCGAATCCAGCTGATACTGTTTTTTGGTCAGAACGGGGATGCGCTGCAGTGCGGCGAAGGGATCCCTGAGGATATCCTCCTCCTTCAGTCCCAGTCCGTAGTAGGCGGGAACGTGCAGCACGCATTCGCATAAAAGGGAAGTCAGCTTGTCCCATTGAAGCTGAACAAGCTGACTTTTGGTATATTGCTGTGTGATTTTCAGATCCTTCAGGTATTTGCGAATACAGTTTCCGTTTTTTGCTTCCATCAGAGGGTAGACGACACCCTCGATCCAAGGTTTGATATAATCCATATGTGTTCAACCTTTCAAAATCGTTTCTGTAGTCGCAGAGCATAGGGCAATCAGCCGCCTTCGGCGGTTATTGCAGCGCGGCGATGGCCTTGGACAGATCGTCCACCTTGAAGACCAGAGAAGCCTTTCCGGCGTTGGAGAAGCCGTACATGTAGGAAATGTTCAGACCGGCGTCGGCCAGCTTGACCAGGATTTGGTGAAGAGCGCCCGGTTCGTCGGTGACATCTACGCAGAGGATGTCGTTGACGATCACGTTGTAATTGTTCTCCTTCAGGACAGCCACGGCCTGTTCCGTATCGTCCACGATGACGCGGACGATGCCGTAATCGGTGACATCGGCCAGATTCAGGGCGGTCATGTTGATGCCGGCCTTTGTCAGAACATCGGTGAATTCCAACAATCTTCCCGGTTCATTCTGCACGAATACAGAGATTTGTTTAATAGTCATGATGTCTCCTCCCTCTTCTTAGAACTGTCTCTTGTCGATGACTCTCTTGGCCTTGCCCTGGCTTCTGGCAATGGTCTTATGCTCTGCTAATGTAAGTATAACACTAATTCGCAGTACGCTGTCCAGTTTTTGCTTAATTTTTTTGCGAATCTCTTCCATTTCGGTGACGGAGTCGGTCATGTATTCCGGATTCAGTTCCACCTGGACTTCGATGGTATCCAGCGTTCCCTTGCGGTCTACGATGATCACGTAGTTGGGGCTGACCTCCGGAACCTCCAGCAGAACGCTTTCGATCTGGGACGGGAATACGTTGACACCGCGGATGATCAGCATGTCGTCACTGCGGCCGATGATGCGGGCCATGCGGACGCTGGTTCTGCCGCATTCGCAGGGGCTGTGATCCAGGCTGGACAGGTCGCGGGTTCGATAGCGCAGAAGCGGCATGGCTTCCTTTGTCAGATGGGTGAAGGTAAGCTCGCCCACAACGCCGTCGCCCACGGGAGCCAGGGTTTCGGGATCCAGAATTTCCGGATAGAAGTAGTCTTCACAGATGTGGAGGCCGTTTCTGTGTTCGCAAGTGCAGGAGACGCCGGGGCCCATGATCTCGGACAGGCCGTAGATGTCGTGGGCGGTGATTCCCAGGCCGGCTTCGATCTTCGCTCTCATTTCCGGGCTCCAGGGTTCGGCGCCGAAGATACCGATGCGCAGAGCGATATCTTCCGGCTTTGTGCCTTCTTCGGCCAGCGCTTCCGCCAGGAACATGGCGTAAGACGGGGTGCAGGCCAGAATGGTGGGATGGAAATCCTTCATCAACGTCAGCTGGTTTCTGGTGTTGCCGCTGGATGCGGGAATAACGCCGGCACCCAGACGGGTAGCTCCGTCGTGGAGACCCAGACCGCCGGTGAACAGGCCGTAGCCGTAGGATACCTGAATGGTGTCGTCCTTCGTTCCGCCGGCGCAGCAAATGGATCTGGCTACGCATTCGGCGAACATGTCCAGGTCCTTTCTGGTGTGGGGAACGGCCGTGGGCTTTCCCGTGGTACCGGAGGAGGCGTGGATGCGGACGAACTGACTCTGCGGAGCAGCGCACATTTTGAACGGATAGTTGTCGCGCAGATCCTTCTTGGTGGTGAAGGGCAGCTTAACGATATCATCGATGGTCTTGATGTCACCGGGCTCGATTCCCAGCGCCTGCATCTTGGTGCGGTAGAAGTCTACGTTCTGGTAGACCCGTTCTACGGTGTCCCGCAGACGTTCGCTCTGCAGCGCATGCATTTCATCGCGGCTCATGGTTTCCATTGGTTCATTCCAGATCATTTTCTTTTCCTCCTTTGTACGAAGCGGCAGCGTCACCAATGTTCCGATCGCAACATATGATGTTACCGTAAACCAACTCTGAGAGTCGTAAGGAGGTAAACATATGAGATATTGCGACACTGGATGTGGCATCGACGACAGTCTGCTGTTCTTCTTTTTATTGTTGCTGATCATTCTGTGCATGCCCGGAATGTGCGGAGGTTGTAACGAACGATCCAACGACAGCTGCTGCTGTTAGCTGGGAATAAAAAAGGGTTCTCCATCTCACAAGAGACGGGGAACCCGCGTTACCACTCTTCTTGTCGGGCCAGAACCCGACCACTCAGGACAAACATCCGTATCCCCGTAACGGAGGGAAACCGGGCATCTCTACTGGGAGCGGCCTGTGAAACGGCCGCCGTTCAAGACACCAGCTCAAGGGGGAACTTCACTGCATCCTCTTTACCGGTTCTCAGCGCACCCGGCTCTCTGTGAAATCAGACGAAACAGCTACTTTACCCTATCACAGCATTTGTCGTAATTTTGTGGTTATTATACTGCGTAATTTTTTGATTGTCAATCGCCTTTTTGGGATTAACTTCGCCTGTAGCGTGAAAAAAGGCGCGGTGATGTCGTTATGGCGGATGAGAGAAGGCGCTTCGGGCTGCTTCAAAAAATAACTAAGGACAACCCCAAAGTGGGAGACAGGCCCCCGGAAATTATGGTATAATGATTCATATTGCGACTTGTGCGCTGCACTGGATGCGGGCGAACGGGAGCGACAAAATGGAAAAGGGGAAGAGAGAATGGAACACGACAGAAATCAAATCGATATCCGATTGAAATTAAATGCGGACGACCCGTGGATGGAACTGCAGGTGGAGGAAGGCACAACTCTGGAAGATCTGGTGTGCACGTATCGGGACAGAATCCATATCGGCGTCCTGGCGGCCCGCACCTGCCGGACGGAGCGGCGAGTGATCAGCCTGGCGGAAAAGATCATCAAAGAAGAGGATTTCGAACTGGTGGACATGAGCGAGCCGTCGGCCAATCAGCTGTACCAGCGAAGCCTGATCTTCATGTACCTGAAAGCGGTGAACGATGTTCTGGGAGATCGGAGGGTCATTATCGCCAATTCCCTGAACAAGGGAATTTACACGGAGATCCGCGGCCAGGAGCCGGTGACGGAGGAACAGGTAAAACAGATCGAGGACTACATGTGCCAGCTGCGGGAGAAGAACCCGCCCTTCCGACAGGAGATCCTCACGGCGGAAGAAGGACTGCAGCGTCTGGAACGCCAGGGATGTCTGGAAACGAAAAAGATGCTGGAAAAGCTTCGCTGGGCGAAGATCCCCATGTATTCCCTGGATGGATATGAAAGCTTTTTCTACGATTTTCTGGTACCGTCCACCGGTTACATCAGATATTTTGAGCTACGCAAATACCGCCGCGGCGTTCTGCTGCGGTTTCCTCACCCCAACAATCCCCGGGAGATTCCGGAATACAGGGATGACGTGAAGCTGTATCAGGCCTTCGGCGAGGCCACCCGGTGGCTGAAGCTGATGGACATGGAATACGTGTCGGACCTGAACGAGCGCGTTCGCGACGGCAGCTACCGCCAGCTGATTCAGGTGTCGGAGGCGCTGCACGAGAAGCGCATCGCCGAGATTGCCGATATGATCGCAAGGGACGGAAAGAGGATCATTCTCATCGCGGGTCCGTCCTCCTCCGGAAAGACCACCTTCGCCCAGAGACTCTGCACCCAGCTGCGAGTCAATGGCCTGAAGCCCATCTACCTGGGGACCGACGATTACTTTGTGGATCGGGAGTTCGTCTCCAGGGATGAAAAGGGAGAGTATAATTTCGAAGATCTGGAGGCCGTGGACGTTCATCTGTTTAACGACCACATGAACCGGCTTATGGCGGGTGAAGTGGTGGATATTCCCGTCTACGATTTCATCAGCGGAAAGAAGATCTACGGGAAGCGTCCGACGCAGATCCGTCCCGACCAGCCCATCGTCATCGAGGGGATCCACGGTCTGAACGAAAAGCTGACGGAGGAGATCCCGGCAGAGGCCAAGTTCAAGATCTACATCAGTCCTCTGACGCAGATCAACATCGACGAGCACAACCGGATTCCTACCACCGATGCCCGGCTGTTGCGGCGCATTGTCAGGGACAGCCAGTTCCGCAACTACCCGGCCCAGCACACCATCAAGATGTGGCGCAAGGTCCGGGAGGGTGAGGACAAGAACATCTTCCCCTACAACGGCGAAGCCGATGTGCTGTTCAATTCCGTCCACCTGTACGAGCTGTCGGTATTGAAGAAGTACGCCCAACCCCTGTTGTCGGATATCGGCGAAGAAGAGCCGGAATACCCGGAAGCGCTGCGGCTGATGCGGTTCTTACGGCTGTTCGAAACCATCAGCGACGACAGCTCCATCGCCAACAACTCCATTCTGCGGGAATTTATCGGTGGAAGCGTGTTTGTGGAATAAAAGAAGAGAAAGCCTCCATACTTGAGGGTAAAGCGAAGGAACGATGACATATGGATTATTTGAGTAAACTGAACGATAAGCAGCGGGAGGCTGCTGTACATACCGAGGGACCGCTTCTGATCCTGGCCGGAGCCGGCAGCGGAAAGACCAGTACCATGACCCACCGGATTGCCTACATGATTCGGGAGAAAGGTGTGGATCCCTACCACATTCTGGCCGTGACCTTTACCAACAAAGCGGCCCGGGAGATGAGGGATCGGGTGGAAGAACTGATCGGAGAAAACGTCAACATGTGGATTCTGACGTTTCACTCGGCCTGCCTGCGCATCCTGCGCATGAACGCCGACAAGATCGGCTACAAAAAGGACTTCGTGGTGTACGATCCTACCGATCAGAAGGTGGTGGTGAAGAACCTGCTGAAGGCTCAGAACGTGGACGAGAAGAAATTCTCCGTAGCCTACGTTCTGTCGGTGATCAGCGACTGCAAGGAAAAGGGACTGACGCCTCAGGCCTACATGGAAAAGCACGCCGTGGACTTCCGGTCCAAGGTGGTGGGCCCCATCTATCAGGGCTATGAGGAGGCGCTGCGAAATAACAACGCCATGGACTTCGACGATCTGATCTCCAAGACGGTGGCCCTGTTTGAGCGGGATTCCGAGACGCTGGACTATTACCGCAGGCGGTTCCGCTACGTCATGGTGGACGAGTATCAGGACACCAATTTCATGCAGTACCGCTTCGTCAAGCTGCTGGCGGAGAAGCATAACAACATCTGCGTGGTGGGCGACGACGACCAGTGCATCTATCAGTGGCGCGGCGCCGACATCAAAAATATACTGGAATTTGAAAAGGACTTTAAAAACACGAAGGTCATCAAGCTGGAACAGAACTACCGTTCCTACGGAAACATTCTGGAAGCGGCCCATTCGGTGATCCGCCACAACTACGGCCGTAAGGACAAGAAGCTGTGGACTCAGAAGGAGCCCGGGCAAAAGATCACGTATTATCGGGCTGACGATGACCGGGAGGAAGCCAGATTCGTGGCGGCCCAGGTGGACCTGCTCCATAGCAAAAGCCGCCGCAGCGATCGGGAAACGCCGCTGAAGTATTCCGACTTCGCCGTGCTGTATCGGACGAACACCCAGTCCCGGCGGTTTGAGGATGCGTTCCGATCGGCCGGGATTCCCTACCGCGTCCTGGGCGGCTTCCGCTACTACGACCGGAAGGAAGTCAAGGACATGATGTGCTACATGCGGCTGGTTCTCAACCGCGACGATGACCTGAGTCTGGAGAGAGTCATCAACGAGCCCAAGCGGGGCATCGGCGAAAAGACGCTGGAGAAGCTGAAGGCGCTGGCAACCGTCCGCGGCGAGAGCCTGCTGGACGTGCTGTCGGACGGCGAGATTGCCGACAGTCTTCCGGCTAAGAGCCGGGCTTCCATCCGCGACATGGTGGCGGTGCTGTCGGAGATGGGACAGCAGTGGGAGTCGGGCCAGCTGAAGGTCTCGGACATCTACGATAATCTGCTGATCCGCACAGGCTACATGAAGGCGTTGGAGGATGCCAATACGGTGGAAGCGGAAGGCCGCATCGAAAACCTGCTGGAATTCAAATCGGTCATTTACGACGAAGAAAAGGATAATCCCAATGTGACGCTGTCGGAGTTCATGGAGAAGATCGCGCTGATCGCCGAGGTGGACAACCACAATCCGGACGAGGATGCGGTGGTCATGATGACCATGCACAGTGCCAAGGGGCTGGAATTTCCGGTGGTCTTTCTGCCGGGCATGGAGGACGGACTGTTCCCCAGCTGGCGGTCTTACGATAAAGGATCGGAGGGAGTGGAGGAGGAGCGCCGCCTGTGCTACGTGGGCATGACCCGGGCCAGGGAGAAGCTGTATCTGACCAGTGCCGAGACGAGAACGCTGTACGGAAAGACGGACTTCACCAGAGAGTCTCAGTTCTTAAGGGAGGTGGATCCTTCCCTTCTGGAAGGGCACGCCGTCTATTCCCGAAAGAATCCGGCTCAGAGTCAGGACCGGTACCGCATCGACGAATCCTTCCGGAGCAGTCCCAACAGCGGCGGCAGCTTCAGTCACGTGGAGGTCAACCGGCCATTCCAGCAGATCCAGAAGATCAAGACGGAGGTGGCCCGCTCGGCCAGCCAGGCCAAGGGCACCGCTGCCGGAGGTCAGAACCTGACACAGGGCGACAAGGTGAAACATCCCAAGTTCGGAGAGGGCCTGGTCATCGAGGTTTCCGGATCCACCGTCACCGTGGCCTTCGACAGCTGCGGAATCAAAAAACTGGCGAAGGATATCGCTCCGCTGACGAAGCTGTAGCGCAGGAGATCGGCGGCTTTGAACGGGCTGCCTGACTATAGAGAGGTGAGACAATGAATTCCCAGGAAATGAATCCTCAGGAGAGGATGAACGAACTATATCGTCTGATGGATTATCACAACGAACGGTACTACAACCAGGACGATCCGGAGATCAGCGATTACGAATACGATCAGCTGTCGCTGGAACTGCGCCGACTGGAGGCGGAGTACCCCCTGTTCATGCGGACCGATTCTCCCACTCAGCGGGTGGGTGGAACGGCCAAGCGGGAGCTGAAAAAGGTGAAGCACGATGTACCCGTCATCAGTCTGCAGGACGTGTTCTCCAAGGAGGACGTCTACGACTTCGTGGAGAAGATGCGGGAGGAGCTGGGCGATCCGGAGTTCGTGGTGGAGCGGAAGATCGACGGACTGTCCATCGTTCTGCGCTACTATGACGGCGTTTTGAAGGAGGCAATCACCCGGGGCGACGGCCAGATCGGTGAAAGCGTCTACGAAAACGCGCTGGAGATCCGCACCGTTCCAAAGACCATTCCTTCGAAGCTGCCGTATCTGGAGGTACGGGGCGATGTCTACATGTGCACCGAAAGCTTTGAAATGGTCAATAAAAAGCAGATGGAGACCGGCGGAAAGATCTATCAGAACCGCAGAAACAGCGCGGCGGGAACGCTGCGTCAGCTGGACAGCACCGTGGTGAGAGAGCGTCAGCTGGATCTGTTCGTCTTCAATCTGGAGATCTGTCAGGGGAAAGAATTCCGAACCCATTCCGAGACGCTGGAATGGCTGGCGGAGCAGGGCTTCGACGTGAGCCCCGGCTTCACCATCTGCCGCACGGCAGACGAAGTGTGGGATGCGATCTGCAAGATCGGAGAAATCCGTTGGAGCCTGGACTACGGCCTGGACGGCGCCGTGGTCAAGGTCAACGATCTGGAACAGAGAAAGAGACTGGGCATGACCTCCAAGGTTCCCCGCTGGGCTACGGCTTATAAATACCCGCCGGAACAGAAGGAGACCGTGGTGGAGGACATCGTGGTACAGGTAGGACGCACGGGTCGCATTACGCCGCTGGCCATCCTGAAGCCGGTGCGGCTGGCGGAGACCACCGTGGGCCGGGCAACGCTGCACAACCAGGACTACATCGACGAGAAGGACGTGCGGGTGGGAGATACGGTCATCGTCCAGAAGGCCGGAGACATCATCCCCGAGGTTCTGTCGGTGGTGAAGGAAAAGCGGCCCGAGGGGACCGTGCCCTATCGCCTGCCGGAGGTTTGCCCCATCTGCGGCGCTCTGGTGGAGCGCGAGGCAGACGGCGCTCACATGCACTGTACCGGCGACGAGTGCTATGCCAAGGACAGCCGATCCATCGCCTACTTCGTGTCCAAGGATGCCATGAACATGGAAGGCTTCGGACCCAGTGCCGTGGAGGCTCTGATCAGCGAGGGATACATCAAAAACATCGCCGATATCTATCAGCTTCACAATGATCGGGACCGTCTCATCGAAGAAGGAATCATCGGCAAGGAAAAGTCGGTGACCAACATTCTCAACGCCATCGAGAAGTCCAAGGGGAACGACATCGACCGGCTGATCACCGGTTTCGGAATCAAAAACGTAGGAAAGCAGTCGGCCAAGACGCTGGCTCAGAACTTCGCCTCCATGGAAGAAGTCATGGCGGCGGATGCGGAAACGCTGATGGCCCTGCCGGATTTCGGCGCCGTGGTAGCCGAAGGAATCGTGGATTTCTTCGGAAAGGAAAAGAACAGGGAGATGGTGAGAAAGCTGGCGGAGGCCGGTGTCAACATGAAGTCCCTGGCAGCCCAGACGCGAAAGGACGATCGGTTCGCGGGAAAGACCTTCGTCCTCACGGGAACGCTGCCCTCCATGAAGCGGGACGAGGCCCAGGCCATCATCGAGTCCTTCGGAGGGAAGTGTTCCGGCAGCGTTTCGAAAAAGACCAGTTACGTGTTGGCGGGAGATGAGGCCGGAAGCAAGCTGACGAAGGCCCAGACCCTGGGAATTCCCATCATCGACGAAGAACAGTTCAAAGCAATGATCCAATAAAACGATTCATAGCGATTCATTCAATAACAGGAAATCAGGTGACAACAGACATGGAACAGAAGAAGATCGCAGGCCTGGTGTGGGACCAGCCCCTTCCCGTAGGGAAGCTGGACACAGACCTGCTGCGGGAAATCGTTTTCAAACACATCCATCACAAGAGAGCGGAAGTCCTGGTGCGTCCCGGTGTGGGCGAGGACTGTGCAACGTTGGACTTTGACCGGTACGAGTGCGTCATGTCCACCGACCCCATTACGGCGGCCATTTCGGAGATCGGCCGTCTGGCCATCCACATTACCTGCAACGACATCGCCTCCAACGGCGTGGAGCCTCTGGGAATCATGCTGGCGGTCATGCTGCCGGTAGGGACCACGGCCCGGGAGATCGAAACCATCATGAAGCAGGCGGCCGAGGTGTCCGAATCCCTCGGTGTGGAGATCATCGGCGGTCACACGGAGATCACTCCGGCGGTGAACCGGCCCGTCATCGTCTCGACGGCCATCGGCCGGACTGTGGCCGGCGGATCCCAGAGGGCGCAAAACATGCGGCCCGGCGACGCCATTCTGATGACGAAGCAGGCCGGTCTGGAAGGAACGGGCATCATCGCCAGCGACTTTGCCGACCAGCTGACCTCCGTCCTGACGGAGGATGAGCTGAACGAGGCCAAAGGCTATCTGAAGATGGTCAGCGTAGTCAAGGAAGGCGTGGCTGCCGGAACCATGGGAACGGCAGGAATGCACGACATCACGGAGGGCGGCGTTCTGGGCGCCGTGTGGGAACTGTCGGAGATCGCAGGCGTCGGCGTGGAACTGGAAGAGGCGAAGATTCCCGTCAGTTCCGTGACCCGCAAGGTCTGCGAGCACTTCGGAATCAATGATCTGAGGCTGATCTCCAGCGGATGCATGATGATCATCGTCCACCCCGACCGGGAACAGGCCGTGGCGGATGCCATCCGGGCAGCGGGAGTTTCCGTCACCAGGATCGGCCGCGTGACGGGATTCGGTGAACCCAGAGTGATGATCGATGCAGAGGGCGAACGTCGCACCATCGATCCGCCGGAAAGTGACGAACTGTATAAAGTAGTGAAGTAGAAAAACGCAGAGAAAGAGAAAGAACGAGGGAAAGAATATGGCGACAGATTACAAGAAGTTACAGAACGGCAGCGATATTCGCGGTGTTGCAGTGGAAGGCGTGGCGGGAGAATCGGTCAATCTTGGACCGGATCAGGCCAGGACTTTGACGCTGGCATTTGTACAGTGGCTTTCGGACAAGACGGGAAAGCGGCCGGCGAAATTGGTGATCTCCATCGGACACGATAGCCGGCTCTCCGCAAAGGCCCTGAAGGAAGCGGCCATCGACGCTCTTTTGCAGGCGGGCACCACGGTATTCGACTGCGGACTGGCGTCCACGCCGGCCATGTTCATGTCCACGGTGTTCGAGGAATACCGGTGCGACGGCGCCATCATGATCACCGCCAGTCACCTGCCCTTCAACCGAAACGGCTTCAAGTACTTCGACAGGGACGGCGGCCTGAACAATGGCGATATCGTCCGCATGACGGAGTGGGCTTCCCGCTGGGAGGCAGAGGGACGTCAGGCCTTTGGCGCCGAAGCGGAAGGAACCGTGGAGACGGTGGATCTGATCGGAACGTATTCCGACTATCTGAAGGAAAAGATCATCCGTGAAGTGAACCATCCGGATCACAGGGAGCAGCCTCTCGCCGGACTGAAGATCGTGGTGGATGCCGGAAACGGCGCCGGTGGGTTCTATGCCACTCGGATTTTGGAGCCGCTGGGAGCCGACGTTTCGGGAAGCCAGTTCCTGGAGCCGGACGGCACGTTTCCCAACCACATTCCCAATCCGGAAAACAAAGACGCCATGGCTTCCATCAGCGAAAAGGTCAGGACGACCGGGGCGAATTTCGGCCTGATCTTCGATACGGACGTGGATCGCTCGTCTGCCGTGGACCGCAGCGGCAAGGAGATCAGCCGCAACGCCATCGTTGCCATGGCGGCGGCGCTGATTGCCAGGGAACACCCGGGAACCACGGTGGTCACCGACAGCATCACCAGCGACCAGCTGACGGTGTATCTGGAGCAGTGCCTGGGACTGAAGCATCTTCGCTTCAAGCGCGGCTACAAGAACGTCATCAACAAATCCATGGAGCTGAACGAAGCAGGCGTGGACAGTCAGCTGGCCATCGAGACCTCCGGTCATGCAGCCTACAAAGAGAACTACTTCCTGGACGACGGAGCGTATCTGGCCACCAAAATCGTCATCAAGGCGGCGCAGCTGGCCCGGCAGGGCGTGGGAATCGACGTTCTGCTGTCCAGTCTGGAGGAGCCGAAAGAGGCCATCGAAGTGAGATTTCCCATCCGTGGCGATGATTTCGCGGAAGTGGGAACGACTGTACTGAACGGTCTGAAGGAGTGGGCAGAAGCCCTTTCCGATCAGGGCGTCTCCGTGGTGGAACCCAATTACGAGGGAGTGCGCCTGAACTTCCGCGGTGAAGGCCTGTCCGGCTGGTGCCTGCTGAGAAAATCCCTGCACGACCCCATCCTGCCCCTGAACGTGGAGGTGACGGAAGGAAGCTGCCAGGAGATTTTAGAGCAGATCCGCAGCTTCCTGTCCCGGTACGAGCAGGTGGAAGCGAAATAAAATAATGACAAATGAATGAATTTTGGTGGATTGTTATTTCCATTGGGCCGGAATTGCGATATAATGAAAAAAGCCGTTAAGAAAATGCTAAGATTTACAGAAAGAGCGGACGGATGAATCGAACGAAGAAGATTTATATCGTAATTACACAGACCGGAACATTGCTGTCGAGAGTGCTCAAGCTGATTTCGGGAGCGGAGTACAATCACGCATCCATCAGCCTGGCAGCGGACCTGAGAACCATGTATTCCTTCGGAAGACTGAACCCTTACAATCCCTTTTGGGGCGGGTTTGTAGAAGAATCCCCTCAGACGGGAACGTTTCTGCGGTTTTCCGAAACACGAGCCATGGTGCTGTCCGTCTCTGTCAGACCGGAGCAGTACGATGCGATTCGAGATCAGCTGATCCGGATGATGCATCAACGTCGCCTGTACCGATATAATTACATCGGTCTGGGAATGGCGGCCTTCGGTATCTGCTATTCGAAAGAGGACTGCTTTTACTGCTCGGAGTTCGTCAGGGAAATGCTGGAGGAGGGCCGCGTGTCCGGCTGTGAACAGCTGGATTCCATCGTCCATCCCATGCATTTTCTGGAACTGCCCGACGCCCATCTCATCTATCGGGGAAGGCTGAGGGAATATTCCCAATTGCAAGAATAAAGAAAGGAGACGGAGTGCATCAGCACATCCGACTCCTTTTTGCATGGAATGATATATGCGAATTAATATACGACCTTGCCCAGGCAGGACTGTACCAGTTCGGAGGCCAGGATACCGGTCTTGTTTCTTTCGTCCAGAATGGGGTTGACCTCAACCATGTCGATGGCCAGCAGCTTTTCGGATTCGGCCAGGGTTTCCACGGCCAGGAAGGCTTCGCGGACGGTCAGGCCGCTGTGAACGATGGTACCGGTTCCGGGAGCGGCTTCCGGCGTGATGGCGTCTACGTCGAAGCTCAGGTGGATGCCTTCGGTACCGGTTCCGGCAACGTGGATGGCGCGGCGGATGACTTCTTCCATTCCCAGCTTATCGATGACGTTGATGGGGAATACGGTAACGCCGGCTTCCTTCATGCGAACCCGTTCCATGGTGTCGATGTCGCGGCCGCCGATCTGTACGCAGTGACGGGGTTCCACATAGACGGGACCCTGTCCGAAGTCTACCATGCATTCGGGACCGTGACCGCAGACGGCGGAGAAGGGCATTCCGTGCATGTTTCCGCTGGGGGAGCTTTCTTCGTCGTTCCAGTCGCCGTGAGCGTCGATCCAGATGATGCCGATGTTCTTGTAATGCTTGGAAACGGCGGAAATGCTTCCGGCCGCGATGCTGTGGTCACCGCCTAAAATGACGGGGAAGTGGCCTGCCTTCAGCGTTTCTTCCACGGAATGGTATAAGCGGTTGTTTACGTCCAGAACCTGTTCGTAGTTTCTCAGCGTATCCTTGGTGGCGCCTTCCGGCAGCTGGATGATGTCGCCCTTATCGTGGACTTCGTAGCCCAGTTCTCTCAGACCGTTGCAGATTCCGCCGTAGCGAATGGCCATGGGGCCCATGGCGACGCCGCGGGTAGCGGCACCCAGATCCATCTGAACCCCAACGATGTCGATCGCTTTCTTAAACATGATTTCTTCCTCCTTCATACACCAAATAAAAAACGACGCCCTTTCGAAAGTGCGTCGTCTAAATTCTTTGCGCTCCGCTATGCACAATTCGAAATTTCCACTTTGATGCGCCGTTTTCACAGCTCTTTTAAAAGTAAAACTTTCTCATGTGCAGACATACCTGTCTAGCAGAGAATTCTATTGTTGAATGCATTGTATCACGATAAAAATGAAAATGCAAGCGGTTTTTCACAGAAAATATTCCCGTTGTTTTTGCTATTTCATATAGCCGCCTTTCATGGGGGAAACGGCGTGTTCCGAGAAAATCTTCAAAACGCCGGACGGATACTTCCGAGGCTTCGGCGTCCAGCGGGACTTTCTCTCTCGCAGAACGGCGTCGATTTCTTCCGGTGTTTTCGGTTCGCCGTGGATTCCGACGATTTCCAGCACCCGGGCAGGAATATCGATGTGGATCAGGTCGCCTTCCTCCACCAGAGCGATGGGACCGCCGTCGGCGGCTTCCGGTGAAACGTGGCCGATGGAAGGACCGGTGGATGCGCCGGAGAATCGGCCGTCGGTGATCAGGGCGATGGAGCGGCCCAGTTCCTGATCGGAGGAGATGGCTTCGGAGGTATAGAACATCTCCGGCATACCCGAACCCTTGGGGCCCTCGTAGCGGATGAAGACGGCATCGCCGGGATGGATCTTATGAGTCAGCACGGCATCGATGGCGTCCTCCTCGCAGTCGAAGGGACGGGCGTTCAGCGTGGCCCGGAACATTTCCTTCGGGCAGGCGGTATGCTTGATGACGGCCCCCTCGGGAGCCAGGTTTCCCTTCAGGATGGCGATGGCACCGTCGGTGCCGATGGCCCGATCGAAGGGGCGGATGATGTCCTGCCAGGTCAGGCCTACGGCGGCGCAGTATGCGTCGCACTTGTCGTAGAAGCCGCTTTACTTCAGATCGTCTAGGTTTTCTCCCAGAGTCTTTCCGGTAACGGTCATGACGTCCAGGTGGAGCATGGAACGGATCTCTTCCATGATCCGTGGTACGCCACCGGCGTAGTAGAAGTACTGGGCAGGCCACGTTCCGGCGGGGCGGATATCCAGAAGATAGTGGGCTCCCCGGTGGAGGCGATCGAAGGTTTCGGCGTCCAGGGTCAGACCAAACTCCCGGGCGATGGCCGGGATGTGGAGCAACGAATTGGTGGAGCCGGAGATGGCTGCGTGGACCATGATGGCGTTTTCGAAGGAATCCATGGTGACCATGTCGCGGGGCTTCAACTCCCGTCTGGCCAGCTCCAGAACCTGACGGCCCGCGGTTTCCGCCACGGTCCGCAGATCGTCGCAGGTGGCCGGCATCAAAGCGGATCCGGGGAGCATCAGGCCCAGCGCTTCTCCCATGATCTGCATGGTGGACGCCGTTCCCATGAAGGAACATGCGCCGCAGGAGGGGCAGGCGTGCTGTTTGTACCAGGTTAGCTGTTCTTCGGTGATCTCGCCCCGGGCGCATTTGGCAGAATAGATGCCGATCTGTTCCAGCGTCAAAAGATCCGGCCCCGCGTCCATGACGCCGCCGGTGACCAGACTGGACGGCATGTTGACGCGGCCGATGCCCATCAGGTGGGCCGGAACGGCCTTGTCGCAGCTGGCTACGAAGACGCCGCCGTCGAAGGGCGTTGCCCCGGCGTGAATTTCGATCATATTGGCGATCATGTCGCGGCTGGCCAGAGAATAGTTGATTCCGTCGTGCCCCTGGGACATGCCGTCGCAGATGTCGGTGGCGAAGTACCGTGCGGCTTTACCGCCGGCCTGCGCCACGCCGTCCACCGCCCGGTTTACCAGTTCCAGCAGGTGGGCGCTGCCTGGATGGCTGTCGCCGAAGGTGCTCTCTACCATGATCTGAGGCCGGGACAGATCCTCTACCGTCCAGCCCATGCCCATGCGCAGGGGATCCTGCTCGGGCGCAATCTTTCGTATCTCCTGACTTATCATACCCATAACCTCGTTTCTCGTTTTGAATTTGTCGCTTCGGATGCGTTTCCGATGTCACTGACAGTTTAGCACAAAGAGGCGGGCGGGTAAAGATCGGTAAGAAGGAGAATCGCATTCTTTTCCTTGACATTTGTCCATAGGTAAGGTACACTAATGTAGTGCATAAATTGCCTTTTAGTGGCTTCGTGAAACGTGGTCTGGGTCCTGCGCAATAAGAATCTGTGAACCTCGTCAGGTCCGGAAGGAAGCAGCGATAAGCGGAATCTCTTATGTGCCGCAGATCAGCCTTTTCCAAAGATCGCGGAGCCGCTAAAGGGCAATTTTTTCATAACCGGAAGTTGGCCTTCGGGCCATGGGTGACGGAGTATGGGAAGGAGGAGATCGCATGTATCAGGCGCTGTATCGGAGCTTTCGGCCGGAGACCTTCGACGGGATCCTGGGTCAGGAGCACATCGTTCGGATATTGAAGAACCAGCTGGACACCGGAACGACGAGCCACGCGTATCTGTTCTGCGGAACGAGAGGAACGGGAAAGACATCCACCGCCAGAATTCTGGCCAAGGGGATGAACTGTCTGGCCCCGGAGGGCGGACGGCCCTGCGGCGTCTGCGAAAACTGCGTCAGCATCAAAAACGGCACGTTCATGGACGTGATCGAGATCGACGCTGCCTCCAACAACGGCGTGGAAAACATCCGTGAGCTGCGCGAAAGCGTGAAGTATCCGCCGGTGGCGGGACGGTGCAAGGTCTACATCATCGACGAGGTCCACATGTTGTCCACGGGAGCGTTCAACGCCCTGCTGAAGACGCTGGAAGAACCGCCGGAGAACGTGATGTTCATTCTGGCCACCACGGAGGTGCACAAACTTCCGGCCACCATTTTGTCCCGCTGTCTGCGGCTGGATTTCAAACGGGTTCCGGAGCGCCAGCTGAAGGATGGAATGCGCAAGATCTGCCAGCAGCTGGGAATCGCCGTGGAGGAGAGCGCCCTGGGCCTGATCTGCGCCAACGCCGACGGATCGGTGCGCGACGGGCTGAGCCTGCTGGATCAGTGCATTTCCGGCGGCGGAACTTCGGTCAGCCGCGATGAGGTTCTGGAGCTGATCGGCGCTTCCGGCGAAGAGGTGTTGATGGAGCTGACCGATTACGTGACGGGCGGCCAGGTAGCAAGAGCCCTGCTTCTCCTGAACAGGGTGCTGGCCGACGGAAAGGATGTCCGTCAGCTGATGAAGGACTGGATCGAACACTTCCGGAGCCTTCTGATGACCAAATATATCAAACATCCGGAAGAGGTTCTGAACCTCTCCACGGAAAACGTGGAGCGAATCCGAAGCCAGAGCGAACGGCTGTCTCTCCCGGTGATCAATAACAGCATTTTGGAGCTGTCCAAGACGTTGGCGGACGCCAAGTGGTCTACCCAGCCCCGGGTGCTTCTGGAGCTGGCCATCGTCCGGCTGGGAAGCGGCGACGGCGTACAGCCCCTGAGTCAGCGCATGGCGGTGCAGCCGATCACGGCAGTACCGTCGCCTCCGTCGCAGGAGGCTGTGCCCCGGACATCGATGACGCAGGAGGCAACGGCCGGATTGCCGCCGGAGAACGTTGGATTGCCGCCGGAAGGAGAAGGCTCGGACGCGGTCGATGACGTTCCGCCCTGGGAGTGGCCGGAGGACACGGCTGTTGCGGTGGAACAGCACGGTTCGCAGCCTCAGGTGGAG
>JAGATO010000092.1 GCA_017621195.1 Bacillota bacterium
GACCACTGCATCAGCGGTCACAGCCTGCAGCTTGTGATAATCCTCCCTGTACAGCAACGCACCGTGACAGATGCCATCCTTCAAAATCGCCGAGTGAAACCGGGTTCGCCTCAGGCGATAGATCCTCCCGTCCGCTTCCAGAGGACGCGCTTCCTGCAGCAGCGCTTTCATGATCTGTTGTCCCGCAGGAAGTTCGCTGCCAACCGTCCGCTTTTGACCGCTGTCGCCCAGCGTCGTTCCCAGGCTGTCCAGCCACCGAACGATCAGCGGTGCGCAGCGGCACATTCCTTCCACAGCCCGCAGGGAGGCAATGTAATAGCCGGTCCGCATCGTATCCTCCACGTGGCATGTGACACCGTCGCCTTCCTCCACATCATTCCGCCCAGCGCTCCATGCCCTCGGTACCAGAACGGATTTCGCCTGTTCGGAAGGAAAGGGCGACGCCAATACGACCTGACACCCATCCCTGGCGCATTGGATGGCACAGGCCAGCCCCGAAATACCGCTGCCGATGATCAATATGCGCTTCATCACAGAATTCCTCTTTTTGTTTTCATACCATCCTCCGACAATCACGTGATCCGTTACTTCCGCGCCGCTTCCACTTTCGCGCAGATATCGGCCACGTAGGTGATGCATCGATCCCAATCCCGTGCTTTCACCGCATCCTTCGGCACCATATTGCTGCCCAGTCCTACGCCCAGATAGCCGCTCTTCAGGAAATCCGCCAGATTGTCGGGATTGACGCCGCCGATGGCCACGTATTCCGTACCGTCAAACGGTCCCTTCAGGCTCTTCACGTAGTTTTTCGGCATATCGCCCGCCGGAAACAGCTTGATGGTGGAAAATCCGTAGGACACGCAGGTGGATACGTCGGTGGGCGTCAGCGCACCCGGCATCATGGCGATCCCCTTTCGGCTGCAGTAGTCCAGAACCGGCACGTCCGACGAAGGCGACAGCAGAAACGCCGCTCCCGCTTCCACGGCCTGCTGCGCCAGCTCCACGGTGATGGCGGTTCCGGCTCCCAACAGGATCTCGTCTCCGAATCTGTCCTTCAAAAAGCGAATCTGATGCAGCGCATCGCTGGAATTCAGCGCCACTTCAAAAAAGCGGACGCCGCCGCGCAAAATGGACTCCACGTACGGTTCCACGATGTCCATGGGCACATTTCTCAAAATGGCCAGGACCGGGTTCTGCTCTATGATGGTTCTCATGTTCATGTTTCTTTCCTCCACGTTTCTCAGCGATAGATCTCGCTGCCCTGTTCCAGCCGAAGCTTCAGCTGCTGTTTCAGCGGATAGCCCTCGATATCTCCCGGCGTCTCCGTTGCCATGGCGCCGGCAATGGCCGCCATCCTGCCGCAAACCGAAAGGCTGGCGCCCTCCAGAATTCCGGCGAGAAACGCCGCATCAAAGGCATCTCCGGCGCCGATGGGATCCACCGTGCGGCAGGGATGCGGTCCGACGAATTCCATCCGGCAATCATCGGCCACCCAGGCGCCGTTGGCTCCGTCCTTCAGCCCGATATAGCGGACGCCGCTGTTTCTCAATATCTCCACAATGCGCTGGGGATCGTCGGTCCCCAGGAGGACTTCCGCCTCATCCCGGCCCACGAAAGCGATTCTGGATGCGGTCAGAAGCTTCCGCAGCAGCGGACCGTAATCCCTGTCCTTCCAGAGCTTGCGCCGGATGTTGGGATCGAAGCTGAGAGCGATGTTTCGCTCCGCGGCAAAAGCCGCCAGCGCTTCTATCGTTTCACGGCAGGATTCGCTGAGCACCGGCGTGATTCCCGTCAGGTGGATGATCTTCGCATCGGCCAGATACGCCTCATTCAAATCCTGGGGGCATAAATGGCTGGCCGCGGAGTTCTCCCGGTAATAATACACTTTCGTTTCTCCGTTTCCCATTTCCTTCAGCATCAGACCGGTCCTGTGGTCACCGTCGATGATGACGTTTTCACAGTCCACGCCTTCCCCACGGATGGCATTCATCACGTATCGGCCCATTTCATCGTCTCCCAAGCGGCTGATCCACCCGGCACTGTGACCCAGCTTGCAGAGGCCTACGGCCACGTTGCTCTCCGCTCCGGCCATACGCAGCTTGTAGTCGCTGACGTACCGCAGCGGTCCCTGTTCCTTCGGGCTCATGACCGCCATGGTTTCTCCTACGGTAATGACTTCTGGCATGTGATCTCCCTCCTTTACAATCGGTTGGGATCGCCCGGATAGGCGTCCTCAAACGCGGCCACATATTCTCCGCCGAAGGTCTCCGCAAATTCCTTGACGGCACTGTCGACGATGCGGTCCCCCGCTTCTTTTCCCAGGCGCTGGCGCAGCTCGTCTCCGATGGAACAGAGGACGTGACCGACGTGATAGTTGAAGTCTCTGACACACGTATCGCCCAACTCCGCTTTCTTGTCGTTCAGCCGCTTCAGATCCTCTTCCGACATCGGAACGCCCCAGTGAAATTCACACTGCGAAGCTCTCCAGCTCAGATTGGAATGCGTATCGCAGCGAAGATCGGGCCAGAATCCGCGGGCGATGGCATCGTCCACGGTGACGCAGTAGTACTTTCCGTACTCCTCCAGTCCGTGTTTTTTCCAGGCCTCGTTCCAGGCGCACTTTCTGGCCACGGTCACCGTCTCCGGCTGTGTCTCAACCACGGCGAAATCCATTTGACCCGGCTGCGGTTTCCACTCGCCGTAGGCCTGGTAATTCACATAGTCCAGACGATCACCGCGCAAAATGGCCCTTGCGGCCATCCGCGTTCCCCGCTCGATGCCCATGCGCGTGATACCGGAGACAAAAGCATCTCTTCCGTCGTCGCCGAACTCCGAAATCGCATATTTTGCTAATAGCGCAGCCATGACCGCATGCTGTTCTATGGTATTGTCCTTGGGTTGTATTTCAGTGAATGGTTTCATAACGATCTCCTTTCCCGCTGATTGTATTTCTTTGATCGTTTCACTTATCGAAATATTTTATCACAATATTCTCATAAAATCAACCACGGTACAGAGGCTACCTGAAGGACGGGAGAGATCATCGCAGAAAAAAAGCGCACCATTTCTCAGTGCGCTCGTCAGTTTTCCGCTCAACTAGGCTATCGGCCGTCCTCTACCGTTAAGTAGCCGATCCCCGTTTCTTCACTCCCTTGTACCATATGGGAACGGGGTTTTTCATATAGTCATACCACCGAAGTACATCGTTTGCCTGTTCCACCATAACCTGAACCTCTTTTTCACCAAAAGGGATGGCCCAAGGGACGGAGGATAACGTGTTGCTGCTGATGTAAAGTGCCAACAGCTCCCAGAATTCCATGGGAACATCATCGCAGAAATAACCGTTGACCATCCCTGTGGCAAACTGAGGCGCAGCTTGGGCACACCACACAATGCGATTGAATTCTTCCCACGGATCTCCAAAGTCATTCCGGTTAAAATCGATGATGTAAAGCTTCTTATCTGTCCCGATCATCATATTTCCAATGTGATAATCTCCGTGCTGATACGTTCGGGGACGACCGTGAAGCAAGTGCCGGTGATCGTTGATGTAATCGATCAAGGCCTGGCCGTTTTCATACTGAATTGGACACTGTTCGTACATCCTGATTTTGTGATCCGCCTTCCGGTTAAAATAGATTTCCCAATCCTCCATTGCTTCCGGTGCCGGAATGGAATGAATGGCCTTCAATATCCTTCCTGCTTCGCATCCATAGGCATACTGTTCGTCGGTTGTCAGGCTGTCAATCAGCTCTTCTACATCCATACCATCGATCCAGCTTTGAATGGAATAGACTCCCTCATCCGACGTACCAAATTCCAGTGGCATGCACATTGGAACACCGAGAGCTGCCACCTGGCACATCAACTCATATTCGCTTTTCTTTTTGTCGTACTGCTCCATCGGAGAAATCCGAAGCAGAAAGCGACTACCTTCGGCATCTGTGACGCAATACTTTTGATCATCCGACCAGCCTTTGTCTATGTATTTTTTTGAAACAAATTTGTGTTGTACCATATTCTCTACCTATGTTCAACCGTCCTCCATCTTCATGTAGACGGATTATACCAGATTTCAATGAAAAAGGGAAGCCTTTTCCGCTCGCTTTACCTGCTCCTTCTCTCCGGGAGACAGGCGTTCTCGACGATTCGACAACGCCCGATACAATCTATGCTCGCTTTCTCTGACCAGAAAATCATCGTTGGGATACTGGGACAGC
>JAGATO010000093.1 GCA_017621195.1 Bacillota bacterium
GGGCTTGGAGAGGGTAAAGACGCCGTGCTCCGCCACCTTATCGTAGACCTCGTCGCTGACGTCGTTTTTGACCAGAAGGAGGACCACCGTGTTCTTGTTTGTGCAGGTGTCGATGGCAAAGCGGATGCCGGCCTCGTCGGGAAGAGGGGAGTTGACGATCACGAAGTCGAAGGTGGTTTCGGCAGTCAGCCGTTTGGCTGAGCTGATGCTGGACACGGTATGGACCGGGTCGTAGGAGGACTCGGAGAGAAGAGAGGTAAAAGCGTCATTGAAATGGTCTGAAGCGGACACCAAAAGGAGGCTGTAGATCCGTTCCTTCAAGCTCATATTCTTCCCTCCTTCCTTTTTTGGATAGTAAAACGTCACGTGTCAAATCAAAATCGTCGATCGAAATCAACCCGGCGCGCAGGTTAGCGGTTGCAGTAAATGTCCAGGATCGAAGCCGGAACGCGGGCGCGGATGAAATCGCTGTCCGCGGCAAAGGCGCAGGCGCTGGATAAATCCCGGGGCAGCTGACGGTACCGGGACAGGATCTCCGGCGCAGCTTTGTACAAATTCAGATCGGCGGGCTCCGGCAGGGCCAGACCGCGCTGGATGCCGTCCAGACCGGCGTAGATCATCAGCGTAAAGGCCAGATAGGGATTGGCCGCAGGGTCGGGGGAACGCAGCTCGGCCCGACGGTATTCGCCCACCGCCGCAGGAACGCGTACCAGCTGAGAACGGTTCTGACGGGACCAGGAGATGAAGCCGGGAGCCTTGTTGCTGCCGAAGCGCTGGTAGGACTCCTCCGTAGGATTGAAAAAGGCGGTCATCTCCTCCACGTGATCCAGGATGCCGGCCATCATGGGGTACAGCTGATCGGAACCGTCGGCGGATCGGACGGACATGTTGATGTGGAACCCGCTTCCGGCCTTGTCCTTCAGCGGCTTGGGACCGAAGTCGGCCCAGAGGCCGTTGCGGCGGGCCACGGTCTTGACGATGGTCCGGAAGGTCATGGCGTTGTCCGCTGCCGTCAGAGGATCGGAATAGCGAAAATCGATCTCGTTCTGGCTGGGACCCTCCTCGTGGTGGGAGCTTTCCGGCTGGATTCCCATCTGCTCCAGCGTCAGACAGATTTCGCGGCGAATGTTTTCGCCCTTATCCTCGGGAGAGATATCCATGTAGCCTGCCGTATCGTAAGGCTCCTTCGTGGGCTCTCCGTCCTCGTCCAGCTTGAACAGATAAAACTCCTGCTCCGCACCGAAAGCGAAGCTGAAGCCGGCGGCCTCCGCCTCGGAGACGGCTTTCTTCAAGAGACTTCTGGTATCGCATTCGAAGGGAGTTCCGTCGGGATAGGAGATGCTGCAGTACATGCGCACCACCCGACCGTGTTCCGGCCGCCAGGGCAACATCATCAGCGTTTGGGCGTCGGGGGTCAGAACCAGATCCGAACGGGATTCGTCACCGAAGCCGGCGATGGCCGAAGCATCGATGGCGATGCCGTACTGAAACGCGCGGGGCAGCTCCTGAGGCATGATGGATACATTTTTCTGTTTTCCAAAGACGTCGCAAAAGGCGAGGCGAATGAACTTCACATTCTCCTCCTGAACGTATTGCATCACTTCCTGGCTTGAATACTTCATGATTCCTACCTGCTTTCTTTCCTAACCGCCTCCCCCGCCGTCGGAGAACGTGCAGCATGTCGTTTCGCGCGGGGGGTGTAAATCTTATTTCTATTTAATGACATTTCGCCGTGATTGTCAACAAAAAAAGAACGGCAGATCGCAGGGTTTTGACAAATTCCTGCGGGAAAACTGTTGACAAGCGGCTTTGGAAGGTGTATATTTCAATGAGTAGAGGCAAGGGCGTCTTTAATGTGGAAACGTTAAAGGCGCTTTTGTCTTTTCATTTTGAAAAAGGAGTGTCTGTAGTATGGAAAAGGTATCCGCCTATTTTGGCAGTTTAGTATTTGACGATCGAGTAATGAAGGCAACCTTACCCGCCGATGTGTATCAGTCCATGAAGAGGACCATCGACGAAGGCGCGCAGCTGGACATCCGCGTGGCAAACGCGGTTGCCACCGCCATGAAGGACTGGGCGGTAGCCCATGGCGCCACTCACTATACCCACTGGTTTCAGCCGCTGACCGGAATCACCGCCGAAAAGCACGACAGCTTCATCACACCGTCTCCCGACGGCGGCGTCATCATGGAATTTTCGGGAAAAGAATTGATCAAGGGAGAACCGGACGCGTCCTCCTTCCCCTCCGGCGGCCTGCGGGCCACCTTCGAGGCCAGAGGATACACCGCTTGGGACCCCACGTCCTACGCGTTCATCAAGGGAAAGACGCTTTGCATCCCCACGGCCTTCTGCTCTTACGGAGGAGAGGCACTGGACAAGAAGACGCCGCTTTTGCGGTCCATGGAAGCCCTGAACAAGCAGGCTCTGCGCATTCTGCGGCTGTTCGGAAACGACTCTGCAAAGCGGGTTCGGGCCATGGTGGGGCCGGAGCAGGAATATTTTCTGATCGACAGGGAAATGTATGAAAAGCGCCGGGACCTGCGGTTTACGGGAACCACCCTGTTCGGCGCCAAGCCGCCCAAGGGCCAGGAGATGGACGACCACTATTTCGGCGTCATCAAGTCCCGGGTCAGCGCCTATATGGAAGAACTGAACGAAGAGCTGTGGAAGCTGGGAATTCTGGCTAAGACGGAGCACAACGAAGTGGCTCCCTCCCAGCACGAGCTGGCTCCCATCTATACCACGGCCAACGTGGCAACGGACCACAATCAGCTGACCATGGAGGTCATGCAGAAGATCGCCGGGAAGCACAATCTGGTTTGCCTGCTTCACGAAAAGCCCTTCGCCGGCGTCAACGGCAGCGGAAAGCACAACAACTGGTCCCTGGCCACCGATACCGGCATCAACCTGCTGTCTCCCGGCGAGACGCCTTATGAGAACGCTCAGTTCCTGCTGTTCCTCTGCGCCGTCATCAAGGCCGTGGACGACTACCAGGACCTGCTGCGGATCGCCGTTGCCACCGCCGGAAACGACCACCGTCTCGGTGCCAACGAAGCACCGCCTGCCGTGGTTTCCATCTTCCTGGGCGACGAACTGAACGCCGTTTTGGAAGCCATCGAAACGGACACGCCCTATCAGGGAATGAAGAAAAAGCAGATGAAGCTGGGAGTGGATGCCCTTCCCAAGTTCAATCGGGATACCACGGACCGGAACCGGACTTCCCCCTTCGCCTTCACCGGAAATAAATTCGAATTTCGCATGTTGGGTTCCTCCAACAGCATCGCCTGTGCTAATATTATGCTGAACAGCGCTGTGGCGGAGAGCCTGAAGATCTATGCCGACCGACTGGAGGCGGCGGAGGATTTTGAAACGGCCCTCCACGAGATGATCCGCAAGACCATCCGCGATCACAAGCACATCATCTTCAACGGAAACGGCTACGATGACGCATGGATTCGGGAAGCCACCGAAAAGCGCGGTCTGCTGAACTACCGTACCACGCCGGACTGCATGCCGCATCTGATGGATCCGAAGAACGTGAAGATGCTGACATCCCACGGCGTCTACAGCGAAGCGGAGCTTGCATCCCGCTGCGAAATCATGCTGGAAAACTACTGTAAGACCATCGTCATCGAGGCCAATACCATGGTGGACATGGCCAAGACGGAGATCGTTCCGGCCATCGAGGACTACGCCAGAGACGTGGCAAAGACCATGGCTGCCAAGCGGCTGGTGGATGAGACACTGCCCTGCAGCTACGAGCGGCGGTTGGTAAAGAAGCTGTCGTCCCTGGTGGACCGCATCGACACGAGCATCGAAGAGCTGGAAGCAGCCCTGCTGGAGCTGCAGACGGCAGAAGACATCGCTTCGGAGTCGGTGATGATCCGGGATCGGATTCTGGTGAAGATGAGCGAGCTGCGCGTGGCCTGCGACGAAGCGGAGACGGTGACGGCGAAAAAATACTGGCCATTCCCCACCTACGGCGATCTGCTGTTCGGTGTGAAATAAGATATCATTTTTTAGGAGGTAAGATAACATGGAAAAGAAAGAGCAGTTGTACGAAGGAAAAGCAAAGAAAGTGTATGCCACCGACGATCCCCAGAAGCTGATCGTCTCCTACAAGGACGACGCCACCGCCTTCAACGGCCTGAAGAAGGGTACCATCGTGGGCAAGGGCGTCATCAACAATCGGATGTCCAACCTGCTGATGCAGAAGCTGGAAAAGGAAGGAATCCCCACCCACTTCATCGAAGAGCTCAGCGACCGTGACACTCTGGTAAAGAAGGTCAGCATCGTTCCGCTGGAAGTCATCATCCGCAACATCTCCGCCGGCTCCTTTGCCAAGAGATACGGCGTGGAGGAAGGTATCGTCTTCGACGAACCCACCATCGAGTTTTCCTATAAGAACGACGCGTTGGGCGATCCGCTGATCAACGAGTATCACGCTCTGGCCCTGAAGCTGGCCACCAAAGAAGAGATCGAAACCATCAAGAAGTACGCCTTCGGCGTCAACGACCAGCTGAAGAAATTCTGGAGCGGCTGCGGCGTCACTCTGGTGGACTTCAAGCTGGAATTCGGTAAGGTAGAGGACGGAAGCATTGTGCTGGCCGACGAAATCAGCCCCGACACCTGCCGTCTGTGGGACAGCGCCACCGGCGAAAAGCTGGATAAGGATCGGTTCCGCAGAGATCTGGGCGGCGTAGAGGATGCGTATGCAGAGGTCATGAAGCGTCTGGAGGAGCACATCTAAGGCGGACAGGACGGACGAAAACGGCGGATGTCGCAGGCAGTACAACGGAGGGAAGGACATAATGACTAAATATATATTCGTTACGGGCGGCGTGGTTTCCGGTCTGGGAAAGGGAATCACCGCAGCTTCGCTGGGACGGTTGCTGAAGGCCAGAGGCCTGAAGGTGGCTGCCCAGAAGCTGGATCCCTACATCAACGTGGATCCCGGTACCATGAGCCCCTATCAACACGGAGAAGTGTACGTTACGGAGGACGGCGCGGAGACCGATCTGGATCTGGGTCACTACGAGCGGTTTATCGACGAGGATCTGAACAAGTACTCCAACCTGACCACGGGAAAGGTGTACTGGAACGTATTGAACAAGGAACGGCGCGGAGAATACCTAGGCTCTACGGTGCAGGTCATTCCCCACATCACCAACGAAATCAAGGAATTCGTCTACAGCGTGGGCCGAAAGACCGACGCCGACGTGGTCATCACCGAAATCGGCGGAACCATCGGCGATATCGAGTCTCAGCCCTTCATCGAGGCGGTGCGCCAGATCTCGCTGGAAGTGGGACGGGAAAACAGTCTGTTTATTCACGTGACGCTGGTTCCCTTCCTGCGTGGCTCCGACGAGCACAAGTCCAAGCCCACTCAGCATTCCGTCAAGGAGCTGCAGGGTATGGGCGTCAACCCCAACATCATCGTACTGCGCTGCGACGAGCCTCTGGAAGAATCCATCTTTAAGAAGATATCCCTGTTCTGCAACGTGAAGCCGGACTGCGTCATCGAAAACATCACCCTGCCCAACCTGTACGAGGCGCCCCTGATGCTGGAGAAAGCCAACTTCTCCCAGGTGGTCTGCAGGGAGCTGGGCATCGACGCACCGCAGCCGGACCTGACCGAGTGGATCCAGATGGTGGACCGCATCAAGGCCAGAGAGGACTGTGTGGACATCGGTCTGGTGGGAAAATACGTCGGTCTTCACGACGCCTACCTGTCGGTGGCAGAAGCTCTGCGCCACGCGGGCTACTTCCACAACACCCACGTGAAGATCCACTGGATCGATTCGGAAGAAATTACGAAGGAAACCTGCGATACCATGCTGGACGGCTTGGACGGCATCCTGGTTCCCGGCGGTTTCGGAAGCCGGGGCATCGAAGGAATGATCCTGGCTGCCAACTACGCCAGAGTCCGCCAGCTGCCCTATTTCGGCATCTGCCTTGGAATGCAGATCGCCGTCATCGAGTACGCCAGAAACGTGGCCGGCATCGTCGACGCCAACTCCGGCGAATTCGACGAGCAGTGTAAAAACAAGGTGATCGACTTCATGCCTGGCCAGAGCGACGACATCGATAAGGGCGGAACGCTGCGGCTGGGCGCTTATCCCTGCCAGATCAAGGCGGGAACCACCATGGAGCGGTGCTATGAAAGCGCTTCCATCAGCGAGCGCCACCGTCACCGCTATGAGTTCAACAACGACTATCGCCAGGTATTGGAGGACTGCGGCCTGACCCTCAGCGGAACGTCTCCCGACGGACGGCTGGTGGAGACCGTAGAATTGACGGAGCGCCCCTTCCACGTGGGCGTCCAGTACCATCCGGAATTCAAGAGCCGTCCCAATCGGCCCCATCCCCTGTTCAAGGGCTTCATCGGCGCAGCACTGGCCCGTTCCAAAGGAGGCCGCTCATGAGCATCCATGAAGAGTGCGGCGTCTTCGGCATCATGTCGCCCCAGCCCATGGACGTGGCGGGGATGACCTACTACGGGCTGTACGCCCTGCAGCATCGCGGTCAGGAAAGCTGCGGCATCGTAGTCAACGATGACGGCGTCTTTTCCTCCCACAAGGATCTGGGCCTGGTGGGCGACGTGTTTTCCGCGGGAGCGCTGTCGCGATTGCCCCGGGGAACCATGGCCGTAGGCCACGTGCGCTACGGAACCACGGGAGGAACGAACCGCAACAATTGCCAGCCCATCGAGGTGAACCACCAGAAGGGCCGCATGGCCCTGGCCCATAACGGCAACCTCAGCAACGCGGCTCAGCTGCGCAACGCTCTGGAGCTGACGGGCGCCATCTTCCACACCACCACAGATACGGAGACCATCACCTACATCATCACCAAGGAGCGGCTGATGACCAGCTCCATCGAAAACGCCCTGAGCGCTGCCATGAACACGCTGGACGGGGCCTATTCCCTGGTTCTGATGTCGCCGCAGAAGCTGATCTGCGCCAGAGATCCCTACGGATTTCGGCCTCTGTGCTACGGAGAGACGCCGGAGGGCGTCTACGTGGTTGCATCGGAAAGCTGCGCTCTGAAAGCCGTGGGCGCGGAGTTCATCCGCGACGTGGAGCCGGGAGAAATTCTGGTGTTCAGCCGCAGCGGCGTGATTTCCCGCCGCGAACACTGCAATAAGCAGCCGCGCCGCTCCTGCATCTTCGAGCACATCTATTTCGCAAGGCCGGATTCGGTCATCGACGGCGTATCGGTTCACGAGGCCCGGCTCCGGGCCGGACGCGTTCTGGCAAAGGAACATCCGGCAGAGGCGGATGTGGTCATCGGCGTTCCCGATTCGGGGTTGGATGCGGCGTTGGGCTTCAGCCAGGAATCGGGAATTCCCTACGAGATCGGCCTGATCAAGAACAAATACATCGGACGGACCTTCATTTCGCCCGGACAGGACGCCCGGGTGGATCAGGTTCGGATCAAGCTCAGCGCCGTGGAAGAGAGCGTCCGCGGAAAGCGCGTAGTCCTCATTGATGATTCCATCGTCCGTGGAACCACCAGCGGACGGATCGTGAAGCTTTTGAGGGAAGCCGGAGCGTCGGAGATCCACATGCGGGTTTCGGCACCGCCCTTTCTCCATCCCTGCTACTATGGAACGGACATCGACTCCCGGGATCACCTGATCGCCTGCCACCATTCGGTGGAGGAGATCGCAAAGATGATCGACGCGGATAGCCTGGGCTATCTGCCGGTGGAGGAGCTGCACCAGCTGATCGGGAGCAACGACTATTGCAGCGCCTGCTTCAGCGGCAACTATCCCACGGCTGTGCCGGAGGATACGAGAAAAGACCGCTTTGAACAGAAGCTTTCGGAGGTGAGGTAAGGAATGATTCGGGAATACGACAGAAAATTGATTTTAGAGGACGGCAGCGAGTATCTGGGTTATGGCTTTGGCGACTTCGGGGATAAGGTCTGCGAGATCGTCTTCAACACATCCATGGTGGGCTATCAGGAAGTCCTGTCCGATCCCTCCTATACGTATCAGGCGGTGGTGATGACCTATCCGCTGATCGGAAACTACGGCATGACGGAGGAGGATTACGAGACGAAGATCCCTACCATCGGCGGCATGATCGTTCACGAATACAACGATTCCCCTTCCAATTTCCGCAGCGTGGCATCCCTGTCCGAGGTGATGGAGAAGTACCAGATCCCCGGCGTTTCCGGAATTGACACGCGGAAGCTGACTCGGTCCATCCGTGACCTGGGAAGCCGGAAGGTATTGATTACCGGTGTGAATACCACGCTGGAAGAGGGCCTGGAGATCCTGGCAAAGACGGAGATTCCGCGGGATGCGGTGTCGAAGGTCAGCTGCAAGAAGATCTGGTACTCCCGGACGGCGCGGGAGAAGTATCACGTGGTTGCCATCGACTGCGGCATGAAGATGAACATCGTCCGGGAACTGAAGAAGCGGGGCTGCCGCGTCACCGTGGTTCCCTGGAATACGCCGGCTTCGGTCATCGAGGGGCTGCGCCCCAGCGGCGTGTTCATCTCCAACGGTCCCGGCGATCCGGCCGATGTTTCGGAGGTCATCGAGACCATCCGGCAGCTGCGGGGGAAATATCCCATGTTCGGCATCTGTCTGGGACACCAAATGATCGCTCTGGCCTACGGAGCCAAGACCTACAAGATGAAGTTCGGACACCGGGGAGGAAATCATCCGGTGAAGGACGTGGCTACGGGAAAGATCGAAACCACGTCCCAGAACCATTCCTATGCGGTGGACGCTTCCACCGTGGACGGTACCGGCCTGACGGTGACACGCATCAACCTGCTGGATGAGACGGTGGAAGGACTGGCATGCGAAAAGGATCGGGTGTTCAGCGTCCAGTACCATCCGGAGGGCGCACCGGGGCCGGAGGACAGCGTGTTTTTGTTCGATCAGTTCGTGGAATGGATGGAACGAGAGACAAAGGAAAAATAGCAAGGAGGGATTTCCATGCGGGATTATAAAGTGGAATTTGAACAGCGAGTGGAATTCATCCGCTCGGTATTGAAGAAAAGCGGCGCTACCGGCATCGTCTACGGAAACAGCGGCGGCAAGGATTCGGCGCTGGTGGGCATTCTCTGCAAGGCAGCCTGCGATGACACGGTGGGGATCATCCTGCCCTGCGGTTCCCGTCGCAACTACGAGGAGGATACGGCGGACGCCTTGACGGTGGCCAGACAGTACGATATCGAGACGCGTCAGGTGGATCTGACACCGGTACGGGAAGCGGAGATCAGCAGCCTGACTGGCGTAGCGGAGCTGAATTCGGCGGCCCTGGCAAACATTGCGCCCCGCCTGCGCATGATCACGCTGTACGCTGTTGCCGCCGCGGAAAACCGACTGGTTGCCGGAACGGGAAACCGCAGCGAATACTACGTGGGCTATTTCACCAAGTGGGGCGATGGAGCCTGCGACTTCAATCCCATTCGGGATCTGCCGGTGACGGAGATCTACGAGTTTTTGGAATATCTGAACGCTCCTCGGGTCATCATCGAAAAGGCACCCTCGGCAGCCCTGTTCGACGGTCAGACCGATGAGAGCGAAATGGGCGTCACCTACGCCCAGCTGGATGGCTACATGGCCGGAGAGACCATTCCGGAAGAGAAGGCACAGATCGTAAAGCGGCTTCACGACAGAAGCGAGCACAAGAGAAAAGGAATCGCCGTCTTCGGCGAATAAAGCAGCGAGAAGGAAGCAATGTGAATAAAAAGCGTCGGGTGTGTTCCCTGGATCGGGAGCGGTGCCAGACGCTTTTTTAGCTACGGTATTCTTTTGATATGGAAAAAAACCATTATAACAGTTAAAAAAGCGTTTGTCATAAGAAAATCAAAGACAAGGCGCGTAACGGATAGGAACCTTCCAATCGGAGGACAGGAACAGGAGTGCTGCGTCGAAAACTGTAATTTCCTGTAGATTTCATTATCACATGTTTGAAATGGGAAAACAAGGAAAATCGTTCGACAAATTTCGACAAGATTCGACAAAGAAGCGAAGGACAGGGAGGGCTTTACCGCAGGGCAGTCGAATAAGAAAAAAGGCTATGTGAGACATGGATGTTGATGTAAAAGAGAGAAAACAAAACGCTGTCCGCAGTAACGAACAGCGTTTTGTCATATACAGGCCTGGATAGGCTCTATTGCGGTGCGGGATTGGGATTCGTCAGCGTAATGGTGTAATCCTTTTTCGCGTTGTTGGTGGATACGACCGTAAAGCTGTACTGTTCGGTCTGGCCGTAATCCACGGTCACATCCGCCTCGCGGATGTGAGTGTCGGTCATTCCACCGGTGATCTCCGCCTGTGGGTCGGTGGTCTCGATGTAGATCCGGGCGGTGGTCCCGTCGGAAGAACTCAGCGTGTAGCTCATGGAGCTCTTGACGTTGGCGCCGTTCACTGTCAGCGTTTCCAGATTGGTATTGCTGCTGACGGTGAAGTTGATTTTGTAGGTGGTCTCGGTCTTTTCCGAATCGAAGACCGTAATGGTCGTGGATGCCTTTCCGGAGGATACGTCGATCGTCTTGGAATTGGAGCCGGCCACGGAGGTATTGCTGCCGTCGAAGGAGATATTTCCGCCGTCGGAAGCCTCAGCCGTGACGGTGACATTCTCTGTTCCGTTGGGCAGGGATACGTCATAGGAGGTCTTGGTTGAGCTGAAGCTGAGAGACCCGGTGCTCAGCGTGATGCTGCTCAAAAGCGCGGCAGGGATGGAGGGCTTGGCCGTGGAAACGGTCTTGCTCACCACGTCGGAGGCGCTGCCGGAACTGGGGTACAGTACGGCGTACAGAGCGTAGGACGTATTGGAATCCAGGCCGGTAAAGGTCAGCCTTTTCTCCGTGTTGGCCGACAGCGTACCGGTGTTGACCCGGCGGCTGGCATCCACGGTAACGCCGGAGCTGTTCTGTCCCTCTTTGATCTGGGCTGCCGAAGGTTTGGAACTGCCGCTGGGCAGTAGGACGGCGTAGATCGTTCCCTTGACCGTACCGTAGACGGTAGCGGACAGGGAGGTGTCCGTAGAGGACGTACCGGAGATGGACATGGACGTAGCGCTTCCGGCAACGGTGAAGTAGATGCTCTCCGACGGAATCTTTGTCTCATCGGACTTCTTACGGAAGGACTTGGAGTCGAAGCTCAGGTAGTAGCGGGTCCCAGCCTTCAGGTTGGAAACGGGTTCGATGGTGATCTTCGTCTTTGAACTGTTGATGGAACCGTCGAAGGATATCAGAGTACCGGAGGAACTGCCCTCCCGCAGCTCCACGTGGTCTTCGATGTAGCTGGAGGTCACGCTGGAACCGCTGTAGTTGACGATGGCCTCGTCGAAGGTGATGGTGGGGTTGACGGAGGATTTCACATCGGTGGCCTTGTACTTGGGAGAGAAGGTGACGAAGGAACCGTCGTCGTCCTCGGTGGTCCAGGTGACGCTGATGGATTCCACGACCTCACGGGAAGAGGAGTACTTCAGCGACTTGGAAGCGATGGCCAGATAATACTTGGTATCGCCTTCCAGATCATCCTCCGGCGTAATGGTGATCTTGGTCTTGGCGCTGTTGATGGTGGCGTCAAAATCCACGCTGTCGCCCTTGGAATTGGTCTGGCGCAGTATGACGATATCGTCCAGATCGCTGCTGGAAACGGTGGATCCGTCGTAGTTGATCACCTTTTCGGGGAAGGTGATGGTCAGCGTTTCGTCCACGTCCACATCCTTGGCGCCGTCCTTGGGATAGAAGACGATGTCGCCGTCCTCGTCGTCCTCAGCCGCCGTGGTGAAGTAGGACGTGAAGGTCTCATTGGTCTCGCCGTCGGCGGTCTTGATCCGTTTCTGAGCCATGGTGATATAGTATTTCGTATCGGCATCCAGATCCTGATCGGGGATGATGGTGATCTGGGTCTTGGCGCTGTTGATGGTACCATCGAAGTCGATCTCGCTCCCAGAGGCGCTGTTCTTGCGCAGCTCCAGCAGATCGTCTACGTCGGAGCTGCCGATGGTGGAGCCGTCGTAAGCCTTGATGGCCTCGCTGAAGGTCAGCGTAATCTTCGTGCTCGTTGCGACGTCGGAAGCGCCGTTCTTCGGATTGGCCGTGATGGTCAGCTTGGCGTCCACCAGGGCGGGCGCTTTGGTCACTTCCTTACCGGTGGTTAGGGTGGAGGGCCGCTTCTCATAGGTGATGCCGTTGGCATTGGCAGCCATGACGGAAACGGTACCTGTTCCCTTGAAGGAAGCATTGGGGCCGCTTACGGTGGCCTTGGTCACGGTGGAGTCGGAACCGACGGACACGGTGGAATTGGTGGCAGCGGAACCGACGGACAGGGCCGTTACCTTGGCGCCGCTGAGGGCCAGCGAAGCGTCGGAGCCGTTGATTGTAACGTCGGCGAAGGTTCCGGTCAGATCGGCAGCACCATTTTTGGCTACGGAAACGTGTTCGAATCCGGCGTTGTACATGGTGGTTCCGGCAACGCTGGTGGTGCCCAGGCTACCGTCTCCGGAGACGGTGGTATTTTTAATGGAGGTTTCGCCCTTGGCGATGAGGGAACCGCCGTCGCCCTTCAGCTGGGCGTCGGCAACCCGGGAATTGGTGATGGTGACCGTACCGCTGCCGGAAGCGTTCAGCGTTCCCAGGACGATGCAGTTATTGATGGTGATGTCGCTCTTGGAGTTGCTGGGAACGGTGATGCCGTTGGAATAGATGGCATCCTTCAGCGTGGTGGCGCTGGATACCGATGTGGTGGACTTGATGATGGTCTCATTCTCCAGAAGCTTGCAGATGATGACCACGGCCTGGGCTCTGGTCAGCTTTCCTCTGGGATCCAGCTTTACGTTGGTTCCCGTTCCGGTTCCGCCGATGTAGCCGCTTCCCACGGCCCGGGACATGGCGTCGGTGGCCCAGGAGGCTACGGAAGAAGCGTCCTTGAACTTGGTCAGGCTGGCAGACGTATTATAGGTAGGAACCACACGGGACAGCATCACGGCAGCCTCCTGGCGGGTGATGGAAGCCGTTGGCTTGAACGTTCCGTTGTCGTAGCCGGAAGCGTAGCCTGCAGCCACCGCCTTCTGAACGGCACTGTAGTACCAGGACGTACTCTTGACGTCGGAGAAGCTGATGGAGGCCGCGGCGGTGTTGCCCAGAGCGGAATTCAGCATATGGGAAAATTCCACCCGGCTCACCGGCGTATCGGGACGGAAGGTTCCGTCATCGTAACCGGAGACGATGCCCTTGTCGATGGCAGTCGTAATAAACGGTTTGGCCCAGTGGTTGGCTACATCTTTAGGCACCGAAGCCGCGTGGACTTCGAGGCTGCCGCTCCCGGCGGGAACGGTCATCGAACTCAGGATCATGGCAGCGGCACACAGGCTGCACAGCAATTTCCTCAGTTTGTGTTTCTTCATGATTTCACCCCTTTTTTTCTCTTTACGGATCAGACTCCTCAGATGAGAGATTTGTTCCGAATGTCTGAAAATATTATATCATTATTTCCATTCAGGGTTCAATCGCTAATCGTGAAATTTGACTTTAAAAGAGATATGCGATATAATACTTTGTCATGCTGTACGCTTTCGCATGAAACGGAGGCGGTGAATGAACAGGGATTCCGCAGGTGATACAGCGGCCGGCGGAGAGACGAAAGGAAACAGAAACTGTATGAACGACGGCGAGATACGAATAGGAATAGCCATTGTCTGTCTGATTGGAATGTCAGCCTTTTTTTCAGCCACGGAGA
>JAGATO010000094.1 GCA_017621195.1 Bacillota bacterium
CCTACGTCCTTCCAGTATCCCTTGAACTCGTAAGCGTACATGTTCTTCCCGTCGTTCAGCATGGCGGGGATCACGTCTTTACCGAAGTCGTTGGTGGAATTGGGATTGTCCTCGTCCTTGATCAGATATTCCTTCAGTTTTTCCCAGGTGAAGATGTAGATACCCATGGAAGCCAGATCGCTCTTGGGCTGCGGTGGCTTTTCTTCAAATTCATAGATCTTCAGATCGGCCTCTGTGTTCAGAACACCGAAGCGAGATGCCTCTTCCATCGGAACCCGCAGGACGGCGATGGTGCAGTCCGCATTCTTTTCCTTGTGGTAGTCCAGCATCATGTTGTAATTCATCTTGTAGATATGGTCGCCGGACAGAATCAGAACGTATTCGGGATTGTACATCTCGATGAAGTTCATGTTCTGATAAATCGCATTAGCCGTACCCTTATACCATTCGCCCTCTTTTCCGCGAACGTACGGAGGCAGGATAAACACGCCGCCGTACAGTCGGTCCAGATCCCAGGGCTGGCCGTTTCCTATGTAAGAGTTCAGCTCCAGCGGCTGATACTGCGTCAGCACACCGATGGTATCCACATCGGAGTTAACGCAGTTGGACAGGGGAAAATCGATGATCCTCCACTTACCGCCAAAGGGAACCGCAGGCTTGGCCACAGAGCTGGTCAGAACGCCCAACCGGCTTCCCTGGCCTCCTGCCAGGAGCATTGCGATCATTTCTTTTTTCTTGGTGAAACCCATAGTAGTACCTCCCGTTTTACTTCTGGTAAGCTTTCAGCACCATCATGGACAGGGGCGGAACCTCCAGCACGATGGACCATTCCCGTCCATTGCACTTGATCTTCTCCGCTCTGGCCCGCTTCATGGCCGTCCCCTTTCCTCCGTAGTTCGGATGATTGGAGTCGAAGATCGGCCGATAGACGCCGGCTTCGCTGACACCGATCCGGTATTTGCCCTGTGGTACCGGGGCAAAATTGCAGATGACGATCAGCCCTTCACCTTTCCCGTTGGTGCGGATATAGCTATATATATTGTTCTGGTTGTCGTCGGCATTGATCCAGGAAAACCCGGTCCAGCCATCGTCCAGATCCCAGAATTCACTGTGACTTTTGTACAGGTGGTTCAGATCACTCACATAGGTTCTGAACTTCTCGTGCATCGGAAATTCCAGAAGGTTCCAATCCAGCTGCCCTTCGTAACGCCATTCGTTGAACTGGGCCAGTTCCCCGCCCATGAACAATAGCTTCTTTCCGGGATAGGTCATCACAAATCCCAGATAGGCTCTTAGATTGGAAAATTTTTCTTCGTATTCTCCCGGCATCTTGTTGATCAGCGATCCCTTTCCTGACACCACATCGCTGTGGGACAGCGGAAGGATAAACCGTTCCGAAAAGGCGTAGGTCATGGGAAACGTCATCAGGTTGTGCTTGTAACGCCGATACGACGGTACCGTCTTCATGTAGGTCAACGTATCGTTTCGGAATCCCATGTTCCAGACCAGATGAAAACCCAGTCCTCCCTCTTCCACTGGCCCTGTCACCTTCGTCCACATGGAAGATTCTTCGGCGATCATCAGAGCATCGGGATAGGTGGAGGCGATGGAGCTGTTCAGCTGCTTCAGAAAAGCGATGGCTTCCAGATTTTCGTTTCCGCCGGCCTTGTTGGGTCTCCACTGCCCTTCGCCTCGATTATAATCCAAATAGAGCATAGATGCAACAGAATCTACCTGAAGTGCATCTACATGGAATTTTTCCAACCAGAACATGGCGTTGGAAATCAGGAAGCTGCGGACTTCATTTCTTCCCCAGTCGAAGACCATGGTCCCCCATTCCCTGTGTTCACATTTCAGCGGATCCTGATATTCGTAGCAGGCGCTTCCGTCAAACCGGTACAGTCCTGCCGCATCCTTGGGGAAATGGGTGGGAACCCAATCCAGAATCACTCCGATGTTCTTTCCATGACAGGCGTCGATGAACGCCATCAGTTCCTTCGGCGTACCGTAGCGGCTGGTCGGCGCGTAATAACCGATGGCCTGATATCCCAGAGAACCGTCGAAGGGATATTCCGCAATGGGCATCAGTTCGATGTGAGTATACCCCATCTCCTTGACGTAGGGGATC
>JAGATO010000007.1 GCA_017621195.1 Bacillota bacterium
GCGGAGTGGTGCGGAAAGGAATTCATCATGATCGATACCGGCGGTATCGAGCCGGATTCCGACGACATCATCCTGTCCCAGATGCGGGTTCAGGCCGAGCTGGCCATGGAGACCGCCCAGGTCATCCTGTTTCTCGTGGATGGCCGTGCCGGTGTCACCGCTGCCGACCACGACGTGGCGGACATGCTGCGCCGGAAGAAGAAGGACGTCATCTTAGTGGCCAACAAGATCGACAATCCCACCCGGCTGCCGGAGGATTTCTACGATCTGTACGAGCTGGGACTGGGCGCTCCCATCGCCATTTCCTCCACCAACTCCCTTGGAATCGGAGATTTGCTGGACGAGGTGATGGAACGGATGCCCGAGGGTATCTTCGATGAAGAGGAGGACGATTCCATCAAGATCGCCATCATCGGAAAGCCCAACGCCGGAAAGTCCTCTCTGGTCAACGCCTTCCTGGGCGAGGACCGGGTCATCGTCAGCAGCATCGCCGGGACCACCCGCGACTCCATCGATACGCCCTTCGTCCGCGGTGAGGACAAATTCACCTTGATCGACACCGCCGGTATCCGCCGCAAGAGCAAGGTCATCGACAACATCGAGCGATACAGCGTCATCCGGGCCCTGTCGGCCATCGACCGCTCCGACGTGTGCTTCGTCATGATCGACGCTACGGAAGGCGTGACGGAACAGGACAAGCGCATCGCCGGGGAAGCCCATAACGCCGGAAAGGGCGTGGTCATCGTAGTCAACAAGTGGGACCTGGTGAAGAAGGAGACCAACACCATGCGGGACTTCGAGCGCATGATCCGGGATGAGCTGATCTTCCTCAGCTACGCGCCCGTCATGTTCATTTCCGCATTGAAGGGCCAGCGGCTGTCGGGGCTGATCGACATGGCCAAGACCGTGGCGGAAAACTGCGCTATGCGGGTTCCCACGGGCCAGCTGAACAGCCTGATTGCCGATGCCGTCATGATGAACAACCCGCCGTCGGACAAGGGCCGTCGGCTGAAGATCTACTATGCTGCTCAGGTGGGCGTCAAGCCGCCGCTCTTCTCCTTCAAGGTCAACGACCGGGAGCTGATGCACTTCTCCTACGCCCGTTACCTGGAGAACAAGATCCGCGACGCCTATGGATTCTCCGGAACCTCCCTGAAGTTCGTGTTCCGCGAGAAGAATGAAAAGGAAGAGGAATAGCATGTACTCTATCATCGTAATGCAGAATCTGTTTCTGGAGGGCGGTGCCAAGGGCCCGGTGCTGGCGGCGCTGTGCGTGATCGTGGCCTACTTTCTGGGCAACATCTCGCCGGCCATCCTGATCGGCCGCCTTCACGGCATCGATATTAAAAAGGAAGGAAGCGGAAACGCCGGGACCACTAACGTCCTGCGCGTTCTGGGAAAGAAAGCCGCGGCGGAAACGCTGCTGGTGGATATCGGAAAGGGCGTGGTTGCCGTCCTGCTGGGTAAGCTGGTGGGCGGTATGATCATGACCGATCCGGGGCTTCTGGGAGCCTGGTGCTGCGTGGCCGTCTTCTGCGGTCACATCTGGCCGGCCCTGTTCGGCTTCCGCGGAGGAAAGGGAATCGCCACCGGCTTTGGAGCCATCGTTACGGCCTGCCCGCCCCTGGGCGGATCGGTGCTGGTCATCGCACTGGTGCTGATGGTGCTGACGCGCCGCGTCTCCGTGGGCTCCGTGGTGGCAGCCGCTTCGCTGATCTTCCTGGGCTTTTATTTTGCGCCGCAGTACGGGATCTACTTCACCGTCATGGCGCTGATCGCCATCTGGAAGCACCGCGCCAACATTCAGCGGCTGTTGAAAGGCGAAGAACCGAAGATCAGCTTTAAGAAGTAATCGGGAGGATGAGAATTATGGCTAAGAAAATTGCAATCATGGGAGCCGGAAGCTGGGGAACCGCTCTGGCCGTATCCCTGTCTCACGCCGGTCATCAGGTGAACATGTGGGACATCAACGCGGAACATATCGCTGAAATGCGAGCCAATCGGGAAAATAAAAGATATCTGCCCGGCGTGATGTTTGAAGACGCTCTTCATGTGGTAGATACAGCAGAGGAAGCCATCGGCGGCGCGGACATCGTCCTGTTTTCCGCACCGGCCCAGCACTTCCGCAGCGCGTTACAGTCTGCCATGCCCTATCTGACGCCGGATATGGTACTGGTCAACGTGGCGAAGGGCATCGAACAGAAGACGCTGCTGCGCCTGTCCCAGGTTGCCAAAGAGTACGTTCCGGAGGCCAAATACGTGGTGCTGTCCGGCCCGTCCCACGCGGAAGAAGTGGGGCGGCTGATGCCCACCACCGTGGTCTGCGCATCGGAGGATCTGGCACTGGCGGAATACGTTCAGGACGTGTTCATGACGGAAAACCTGAGAATCTATACCAACAACGATGTAGCGGGCGTGGAGTTCGGCGGCGCGCTGAAGAACATCATCGCTCTGGGCGCCGGAATTTCCGACGGCATGGGCTACGGCGACAACGCCAAGGCAGCTCTGATGACTCGGGGAATGACCGAAATGTCCCGTCTGGGCGTGGCTCTGGGCGCGAAGGAAGAGACCTTTGCCGGACTGACCGGCATGGGCGACCTGATCGTTACCTGTACCAGTATGCACAGCCGTAACCGTCGCTGCGGTATCATGATCGGCGAGGGAGTGGATCCTGCCGAGGCTACGAAACGGGTGGGCATGGTCGTGGAAGGCATGTACACGGCGGAGGCTGCCTATCAGCTGGCTCAGCAGGTGGGTGTGGAAATGCCCATCACCGAGGCCATCTACGGCGTGATCAACGGAAAGGTGGACGCCAGAGCGGCGGTCAAGGCGCTGATGACCCGTCAGAGAAAGCACGAGAAGGAAGACATCAGCGTAAAATAGCGGTGTAGTATGGCGGTGAAGGACCGTTTGTAACGATCAATTCAAAACGCAAAACACAGAAAACGGATGTGATTTTCAGCTTCGGATGGCGAATCCTGAAAATGCATCCGTTCTGTTTGTTTATAGAGAAATTTTCTGATTATTTTGTGAGAGAGGTGAGTGTTATGGAATCGTACACGTATTTGTTATTGTTAGCCATCATCCTGGCTTCCACCAAGGCCTTCGGTCTGCTGACGGAGAAGGTACACCTGCCCCAGGTGGTAGGCGCTCTGCTGGCTGGTATCATCATGGGGCCCAGTGGTTTTGGAGTCCTGCAGAGTACAGACTTTCTGGTGAAGACGGCGGAGATCGGCGTCATCATGCTGATGTTTACCGCCGGAATCGACACGGAGCTGGAAGAATTGAAAAAGACTGGCGCCCGGGCCTTTGCTATCGCGGTGCTGGGCGTCATCGTTCCACTGGCCCTCTGCGGCAGTCTGTACTTCGTCTTTTTCCTGAAGGAGCTGACCTTCTACAACCTTTTGAAGGCAGCCTTCGTGGGATCTGTCTTCTCCGCTACGTCCGTGGGAATTACCGTGGAGACGCTGAATGAGATGGGAAAGCTGAAGACCACCACGGGAACCACGCTGCTCAGCGCAGCGCTGATCGACGATATTCTGGGAATCATCGTCCTGTCGGTGCTGACCGGTCTGTCGGGAGGAATGGCCTCCGGCGGCGGAGAGCAGGCTGCAGCCGGCAGCCTGGATCTGGGAGCCGTAGGCTTCGTCCTGCTGCGCATCGTTCTGTTCTTCGTCTTCGTTCTGGTGGTGGGCTTTGTCGCCAAGAAGTTCTTTGAACACCTGTCGGAGGAACACTGGCACAGCCGCCGTATCGCTGTCTGGGCTTTGGCCTTCGCTCTGATCATGTCCTACTGCGCCGAGGAGTTCTTCGGCGTTGCGGACATTACCGGCGCCTACTTCGCCGGTCTGATCCTGTGCAACGTCAGCCGATCCCGCCAGTTCGTCGCCAAGAAGTTCACCGTAGCGTCCTACATGGTATTTACGCCGGTGTTCTTTGCCAGCGTGGGAATGAAAACCAACCTGACGTCCATGAATTCGCAGATTTTCGTCTTTGCCCTGTGCCTGATCGTGGCGGCCATCCTGTCCAAGATCATCGGCTGCGGCGGCGCCGGAAAGCTGGTGGGCATGACGAATCACCAGGCGCTGATCGTGGGTATCGGCATGGTGGCCCGCAGCGAGGTGGCGTTGATGGTTGCCCAGAAGGGAATCAACGCCGGAATGATCGATCCGGTCATCCTGCCGGCCATCGTTTTGAGCGTCATCGCCTCGGCCCTGTCTACGCCGATCCTGCTGAAAACCGCCGTTCACAGGGGGCCGGAACTGGAGTAGCGCGTTGACTTTTGCTTTCATGTCAGGTAAGATGGAGACAGGCTTCCCTGGGGAGCCGAACGAAATATGATACAAAAGAGACATGAACTACAATGGGATCAGGAGGAAGGATGGAATGAAACCAATCATTGGTATTACCTGCAATTACGATCCGCTGGACACGGTGGGAAAGGCTTCGAACATGGGTACGGACGGACAGGATTGGAACTATGTGGCGGGCGATTACGTGTACGCCATCGAAGAGGCCGGAGGCATTCCGGTGATTCTGCCGCGGTGTAAGGATATGACCGTATTGGAGCCGCTGTTGGACCGGCTGGACGGCGTACTGATGAGCGGCGGTCACGACGTCAATCCTCTCTCCTACGGGGAATGGATCAGGGGCTGCTGCGGCCGCGTCATCCAGGAACGTGACGTGATGGATCTGTCCATCCTCCGCTACGCCTATGAGACGAAAAAGCCCATCCTGGCCATCTGCCGCGGAACGCAGATTCTGAACGCCGCCATGGGCGGTACCATCTATCAGGATCTGGAAAAGGATGGCGGCTTTGAAGAACATGCCATGGACACCTCGGCTCGCCAGTATCCCGTTCACAGGGTGGAACTGGAAACGGACAGCATCCTTCACCGGATCTTCGGTCGGAAACTGGTTCCGGTCAACAGCTACCATCATCAGGCGGTAAAGCAGCTGGGAAAGAACGTGACCGTAACGGCCCGGTCCGAGGACGGTGTCGTCGAAGGCATCGAAGTCAGCGGCGGCGCCGATTTCGTGGTGGGCGTTCAGTGGCATCCGGAAATGATGTACACGTCGGACGAACAGAAGCTGCTGTTCCGCGCCTTTGTGGCCGCCTGCGAATAGAGAGAATTTCGCGGTCGCCTGCGATAGAGATGTTCAGTCAGACGACGGCTCAGAGGGAGGCAGGGGAGCAGGCGCTTTTGTGGCGCTGGCCCATCTCCACATAGTGCTGGGCTGTGGAGCGGTTCTGCTGCGCCCGCTCTTCGTTCACGTAGGGAATGATGCGGGCCGGAACGCCCACGGCCAGACTGTTGGGCGGAACCACCTGGCCTTCCTTGACCAGGGCGCCGGCGGCAATGATGGAGTTTTCGCCGATGACGCATCCGTTCAGCAGGGTGGCGTGCATGCCGATCAGCACGTTGTCGCCTACGGTGGCACCGTGAACGATGGCGCTGTGGCCCACGGTGACGCCTTCTCCCAGAGTCAGGGGAAAGCCGGTGTCGCAGTGGAAGACGGCGCAGTCCTGAACGTTGGAGTTCTTTCCGATGAGAATGGGAGCGGCATCGGCCCGAAGTACGGCGCCGTACCAGACGGATACGTTTTCGCCCAGGGTAACCTGGCCGATGACGGTGGCGTTTTCCGCCACGAAGCAGCTTTGGGGAATCTGCGGAGTTTCGTTTTCGAAGGTGTATATCATGAGAGATTGATCTCCTTTCTTTGGGAAAATTCTGTACTACCGTTAGTGTACCGCATTTTTCGCAGCATGAAAAGAAACAATTTACGGGGGATCAGGGAGAAAGGGATGAAAAAACGTGAGGGATGAGAGAGCAGAGGGTAGAGACGGGAGGAAGCGGCGCAGCTCAAGCGTGGGACGCCGCCGAAAGAAGAAATACCGGGTTAAGAAGCGGTTTTTCGTCTTTCTTTTGATTTTGATCCTCTGTCTGGCGGGGATGGTGCGTTGTACCGTTCACCGGCTGACCGACGGGGATTCTTCCCCAGACGGCGGTTCTACGGGTTTCGATGGAATTGGCGCCGATGGTTCGGAAGGCGGTTCCGTTCAACGGACAGCCATCGCGTCTACGGAAGCATGGAAGCTGACGCTGGTCAACAAGACCCATCGACTGCCGGAGGATTACACCGTGGAAACGGCGGCCATCGCTGGAGACACGGCGGGCCACACCTTCGATGCCAGAGCGGTGGACAGCCTGAATCGGATGCTGGCGGATGCCAAAGAGGCGGGATTGGACGTGATGGTCTGCTCCGCTTACCGGACCATCGAGTATCAGGAGAATCTCATCGCGGCTCAGGTGGCCAAGTACGTGGCTCAGGGGCTGTCCCAGGCGGAAGCCGAGGCCAGAACGGCCACGGAGATCATCGAGCCCGGCGCCAGTGAACACAACCTGGGGCTGGCTGTGGACCTGGTTGCCCGGTCCTATCAGACACTGGACGCAGCTCAGGCCAGTACCGCGGAGAATCAGTGGCTTTTGGCTAACTGCACGAGGTACGGCTTCATCCTGCGCTATCCCGACGGAAAGCAGGAGATCACCGGGATCATCTACGAGCCGTGGCACTTCCGTTACGTGGGAGAAGCGGCGGCTTCGGAAATCATGGAGCAGGGGCTCTGCCTGGAGGAATATCTGGGTCAAAATTAGAAATCGGAATATCGATGAAATACTGCGAAAATAAAGGAGAAATGACATGACCTATGCACAGATCGCCATCATGGCGACCATCATCCTCTATCTATGTTTTGTAATTGTGGTGGGCATCGCCATCGGGCGGCGGTCCAAGAAGAGCTCCGAAGGGTTCTATCTGGGCGGTCGCGGCATGGGCCCTCTCGTTACGGCCATGAGCGCCGAAGCCTCGGACATGAGTTCCTGGCTGCTGATGGGACTGCCCGGCGTAGCCTATCTCAGCGGCGTGGCCGATGCCAGCTGGACGGCTATCGGTCTGGCGCTGGGTACCTATCTGAACTTCCTGCTGGTGGCAAGGCGGCTGCGCCGCTACAGCGTGCAGCTGGACGCCATCACCGTTCCCTCCTTCATCTCCCGGCGGTACGGTGAGAAGAAGCCGGTCATCATGTGCATCGCATCGCTGATCATCCTGATCTTCTTCGTACCCTATGTGGCCTCCGGACTGGCGGCCATCGGGAAGCTGTTCAACAGTCTATTCGGCTGGGATTACATGATGGCTGTGGTCATCGGTACCATCGTCATCATCAGCTACACGTCGGTAGGCGGCTTCGGGGCGGTAGCCACCATGGATTTGATTCAGTCCATCATCATGAGCGTGGCGCTGATCGTCATCACCGTCTTCGGCATCGTTCAGGCCGGCGGCCTGGATGCGGTGGCTGCCAATGCCAAAGCCCTTCCCGGCTATCTGAGTTTGACCGAGATGCACGACGCCTCGTCCAATGGGGCTCAGCCCTACGGTTTCCTGACCATCGTTTCCACCCTGGCCTGGGGCCTGGGCTACTTCGGAATGCCTCACATTTTGATCCGTTTCATGGCCATCCGCGAAGAAAAGGAATTGACGCTGTCCCGGCGCATCGCTTCCGTCTGGGTGGTGATCTCCATGACCGTGGCCATCTGCATCGGCATGATCGGCTACAGCGTTTCCAAAGCGGGCCGGATTCCTCTGCTGGAAGGCAGCGCTTCGGAGACGGTCATCGTGCAGATCTCCAACCTGCTGTCCACCTTCGGACTTCTGCCGGCCATCGTTGCCGGGTTCATTCTGGCAGGAATTCTGGCAGCAACCATGTCCACGGCGGATTCTCAGCTTCTGGCGGCGGCGTCGGCCTTCTCGGAAAACCTGCTGCAGGATGTGTTCCGCATTAAGCTGACCCAGAAGCAGACCATGATCGTGGCGCGGCTGACGGTCATCTGCATCGCGGTGATTGCCGTGTTTTTGGCGGCTGACCCCAACAGCAGCGTCTTCCAGATCGTGTCCTTCGCCTGGGCGGGCTTCGGCGCCACCTTCGGTCCTGCCATGCTGTGCGCTCTGTTCTGGAGGCGCAGCAACCGACACGGTATTCTGGCGGGCATGGTGGTGGGAGCCGTCATGGTATTCGTATGGAAGTTCCTGATCCGACCCATGGGCGGCGTCTGGGGAATTTACGAGCTGCTTCCTGCCTTCCTGTGTGCCATCGTTGCCGTCGTCATCGTGTCGCTTCTGACTCCGGAGCCGGAGCGGGAGATCCTGGACAGCTTTGACGAATACAACCGGTAAAAGAGAGGAAAAGCAATGGAAAAACAAAAGACATTTTATATACAGACGTTCGGGTGTCAGATGAACGAACACGATTCCGAGACGCTGGCGGGGATGTTGACGGAGATGGGCTTCGTGGAAGGCAAGACCAAGACCGGCGTGGATCTGGTGATCCTGAACACCTGCAGCGTGAGAGAAAATGCGGACAAGCGGTTTTTCGGAACGCTGGGCCAGCTGAAGCGTCACAAGGAGGAATGCCCGGAATACACGGTGGCCGTGTGCGGCTGCATGATGCAGCAGCAGCACGTCATCGATACGCTGAAGGCCAAGTATCCATGGGTGGATCTGGTGTTCGGAACTCACAATATCCATCAGTTTCCGGAGCTGATCAAAAACGTGATGGCGGAGCGAGAGAAGATCGTGGAGGTATGGCCCGACGGCGGCGAGATCGTGGAAGGCCTGCCGGCCAAGCGGGTCTATCCCTTCAAGTCCTTCGTCAACATCATGTACGGCTGCAACAACTTCTGCACCTACTGCATCGTTCCCTATACCCGTGGCCGGGAGCGGAGCCGTCGGCCGGAGGAGATCGTGGCCGAGGTAAAGGCGCTGGCCGCCGACGGTGTAAAGGATATTACGCTTTTGGGGCAGAACGTGAATTCCTACGGCGTCAGCCCTCACGGAGAGGACGGCTACTGCTACAAGAACGAAAATGGCCCGGATTTTGCGGGGCTGTTGTACCTGTTGAACGACATCGAAGGGATTGAGCGGATCCATTTCATGACTTCCCATCCTAAGGATCTGTCGGATCACCTGATCCAGGCCTTCGTGGACTGCGACAAGCTGTGCAATCAGATTCACCTTCCCGTTCAGGCCGGAAGCACGGAGATCCTGCGCTGCATGAATCGGAAGTACACCAAGGAGCAGTATCTGGAACTGGTGAAGAAGCTGAGAGCCGCCGTTCCCGACATCGCCATCACCACTGACCTGATCGTGGGCTTCCCCGGCGAGACGGAGGAGGATTTCCAGGAGACGCTGGATCTGGTTCGCCAGGTGGAGTACGATTCGGCCTTTACCTTCCTGTATTCCATCCGCAAGGGTACGCCGGCGGAGAAGTATCCGGATCAGGTGCCGGAAGAGGTGAAGCACGATCGGTTCAATCGTCTGGTGGAAACCATCCACGAAATTCAGGGTCGGAAGGCTCAGGCCTATCAGGGCCGGGTGGAAAAGGTTCTGGTGGAGGGCTTGAGCCAGCGGAATTCCAAGACCTACACGGGCCGCACCGAATCGGGAAAGACGGTCAACTTCTTCGGACGAAAAGAACTGGTGGGTCAGATCGTGGATGTGAAGATCACCGAATGCAAGACATTTAGCCTGTGGGGCGAAGTAGTAGAACCATAAGGGACGCCGAACGGGGAGCGCAATGGGAGGGGTTCCAAACGACAGGACGGAGGTGAGGAGGATGAAACAGGAGAAGAGAACGATGCTGCGGAAGCTGTCCGTGGCAGCCGGGGCCGTAGCCGGACTGATGATGGCGATGTTTCTTCTGTTCCTGCTGATCGCCTCCCCCAACAGTGTCATCCAACAGCCCAGGACCGACGACGGATTCGTTCGCATGGAAGGAGTGTCCCGCAGGGAGCGGACCGAGGAAGCCGCGACTATCGGGATTGCCGTAGACTACAGCGTCACTGTGGGCCAGGAACTGGATCACGACGTCTGCCTCGGTTTTTACGCCGTTCACCAGTACGCTCAGGTGCTCCTGGACGGGGAACTGATCTATAGTCGGATGCCTCAGGAGGGCGGAAGCATCGTTCAGACGCCGGGAAGCTACTGGGCCATGCTTCCTGTCTATCGGGAGGATGCGGGAAAGGAAATCCGTGTTTCCGTTTATCCCGCATACGAGAGTTTCCGAGACCGGGAGGTGGAGCTTCTGTTGGGGTCGGATCTGGCGATGTACCGTGACCGGCTTCGAAAGGATCTGCCAGTGCTTTTGACCAGCGGTCTGACCTTTCTGGTGGGCTTGGTGTATCTGGGGATGGCCCTGTATTATCTGGCCTGCGGAAAGAGCGGACGGAAGCTGCTGTGCATCGGTATGTTCGGTATATTTCTGGGGATCTGGCGCTTTGCGGATACCCGGTTTTCTCCCTTTCTATATCAGGGAAACACGGTCTTTCTGTACTACATTTCCCTGTGCACCATGATGTTCAGCATTCTGCCTTTCATGAAATCCCAGAAACGGGAAGAAGGGAGCCGCTGGATCGATGGCTTCTGTCTGGCCGCCGCCGTGACCATAATCGTTCAGATGGGACTTCAGCTGTTCTGCGGCATCGATTTGCGCCGGACGTTGATTCTGACTCACGGTTTCATAGTGACGGGGGTTCTGCTTCTGCTGGGTGCTGTGATCCGGCAGTGGATCGGCACTTCCGTCCGCGGGGAGACGCTGAGGGAGCGGGTGATGCTCCTGATCATCCTGGGAGGAATACTGATGGACACCGCCGCCTTTTTTATCCGCAGAACGTCCTCCGGAATCCTGTTTACGCTGTTAGCCTTTTTGGCCTACGTAGCGGTGACGGGCATCGTATTCATTTTGGATTATAATCGGAAGGAACGGCAGCTGACGGAGGTGCGGGTGACGACCACGATGAGTCAGATTCGTTCTCACTTCATCTTCAATGTCCTCAACGCGATCAGCGGCATGTGCAAGTACGATCCGGAGAAGGCGGACCGAACTATCGTCAGCTTTGCCCGGTATCTCCGGGCCAACATCGATATTCTGCAGGAGGATCAGCCGGTTCCCTTCCGCACGTCGCTGCGTCAGGTGGAGGACTATGTGGAATTGGAAAAGATCCGGTTCGGCGATAAGATCCGCTTCGTGGAGGAGATCGGCGAGGACGGCTTCGTGATGCCCCTTTTGATCCTTCAGCCC
>JAGATO010000095.1 GCA_017621195.1 Bacillota bacterium
ATCGGCGGGTTCAACGTAGCCAACGAATACGTGGGCAAGAGTCGGAAGTTCGGCCACTGGCGTGACACTCATCTGCGGCTGACCGGTGGCTGCGTCCAGGACCTGGACGCCAGATTCGTATTGGACTGGCGGTTTGCCTCCGGAGAAAATCTGGTCATGGCCCACAGCTTCTACCCGGTCATCGACACCGGCTGCAACACCGGAATCCAGATCCTCTCCTGCGGCCCCGATTCTCCCAACACGGAAATCCGTACCGCCTATCTGAAGATGATCACCTCGGCCAAGAAGAGCATCTGCATCCAGACGCCCTACTTCATCCCCGACGACAGCATCTTCGAAGCGCTGAAGATGGCCGCCATGTCAGGCGTGGATGTGCGCATCATGATTCCTTGTATGCCGGATCACGCTTTCGTCTACTGGGCCACCTACTGCTACTGCGGAATGCTCTTAAACAGCGGTGCCAAAATCTACACCTATAACGATGGCTTTCTTCACGCCAAGACCATCACCGTGGACGACGAGATCAGCTCCGTGGGCTCCACCAATTTCGACATCCGCAGCTTTTCCCTGAACTTTGAGGCCAACGCCATGATCTACGATTCCGACGTAGCCCTGGAAATGCGCCACATTTTTGAAAAAGATATGGAACGGTCTACCCAGCTGACCAAGCAGGCCTACCGGAACCGTTCCATCGTCATCAAATTCAAAGAATCCATCTCCCGGCTGCTGTCGGATCTACTGTAAGAATAAATTTCCTACCCCCAGCAGCCATTTCGGATCGAAGGCCCTCTTCAGGGCCCGCATCTCTTCCACGTGCTCTTCCCCGTACATGATCGTCAGGAAGGGCGCTTTTAATTTCCCCACGCCGTGCTCTGCGGAAACGGCGCCGCCCCAGGGGCAGATCACCGCCGCCCATTCTTTGAACAGTTCCTTGGCCCCAGCGTGCTCTTCCATGTCGTTGGACAGGACGTTGACGTGGAGGTGATTGTTTCCGATGTGACCCCAGACGGCGGTCTGCAGCTTCCGCTCCGCCAGAGTCGTCCGATACAGCTCCATCACGTCGAACAGCCACTCGTCGGGAACCGACATATCCGAACCCACCTTGGTGATCCGCCGGTCCACCTTCTTTCTCTCGTCGATGAGCATGTTGACGCTCTCCGGAACGGCGTGGCGGAAGAACATCATGCGGTTGATGTCCTTGGGGCTCATGGCAACCCAGCTGTTGCCCAGGTCACCGCCTACGGCCTCGAAACCATCGGCAACCTGGCGCAGCCGCGCCATGGCCTGCTCCCTGTCATGACAGTGCAGTTCCACGTAGACGATGGTGTGGACGAAGTCTTTGATCTCCGGAAGATCGCGAAACGCAGCGTCCTTTGCCTTCTGTTCACGAAGCACGTTCAGCGCACCTGAGTCGAAGAATTCCATGGAAGCGATTCCTTCCACCTTGTGTCGCACCAGATCTACGAATTTCAGAGAGCTGAGCTCGTCCTCAAACAGAAGGGATGTACCCCAGATCACCTCCGGCTGAGGCAGCAGCGCCACTTCGATTTCGCTGACCACGCCCAGCGTTCCGTCGCTTCCGATCAGGAGATCGATCAGTTCCATATCCTTTGCCGCGTAGTAGCCGGAAGCGTTCTTCGTAGGTGGCATCTCATATGTAGGAACGGGCGCTTTGATCTGAGAGCCGTCATCGCAGGTGAACACGGCCTCGTAACCGCAGGCCCTCTCGCCGCCGCGGCTGGCGCTGATCACCCGTCCGTCGGCCAGTACCATGGTCACCTTGGACACGTGCTTTCTGGTGGGACCGTAGAGGAAGCTGCGGGCGCCGGAAGCGTTGCAGTTGACCATACCGCCGATGGTGGCCGACGTCTCCGTAGGGTCGGGAGAGAAGAAAAAGGCTCCGTCCTTTCGGAAGTCTTCCAACACCTGTTTCGATTCTTCGCTCCAGCCCGCCGTAGGAAAGCGCTTGGAACTGATCAGCTTTCTCAGCTCCGATAACACCACTCCCGGCTGTACCGTCACGTAATACGTTCCGTCGGCCCGGCGCATTCCCAGAACCCGGTTCATCCTGCTTACGTTTACGATGCAGCCGCCTTGGGGAACGGCAGCGGCGGCGATTCCCGTCCGTCCTCCCTGCACCGTCACCCGCTGACCGATGGCGTAACATTCCTTCATCACCGCTCTGATTTCATCTATGGTCTGAGGAAAAGCGATCCTATCCGCCGTTCCTACCGTCCGGGATTCGTCCCGGAGATAGATCTCATAATCCTCTGTCATGGGCATGATTCCTGTCGTTGTCATGAATATTCCTCCCTGATTTTCTGTCGTATATTTTTATCATACACGATGATATTTGAATATTATATGATATAAAATCAAAAAAGTTTGCAAATCTTATCACGTCGTGATATTCTGGCTGTGAGGTGATGAAAATGGCTCTGGATTACATGGCATTCCGACGAACAAGTCAGGGCTGGAATATGGAACGGTCCCACTTTCACGATCAATACGAGCTTCTGCTGACCCTTTCCGGAAAGGCGGAAATGTTTGTGACCAACCGCTGCTATCCCCTGCAGCGCGGAACACTGATGCTCTTTTCTCCCGTGATCCTGCACCGCAGCGTGGCCCAGACACATCCCTACGAGCGATGTGTCATGCGCTTTTCCAGGCAATATGCCGATTCCCTTTCCACCGATACCACAGATCTGCTTCGGATCTTTTCCGGTCACCGCGTCCGGTTTCAGCTGTCCGAAAACCAAACTGTTCTTCTGTCGAGGTTGTACGATGACTGCATCAATGAATATCGCGGCTTCGGTTCCGACTGGAAACATCGGATGGCCTTCGTCAACCTTCTGCTGCACGTAGATCAGATCGTCGGCCAGATGTCCGCAACTTCGGAGGAACCTCATGCGCAGATGCAGGGAACCATCGCCGCCATTTTAAACTACATTCAGGACCATCTGTCCGATGACCTTTCTCTGGATGCTCTGGCCACCCATTTCTATATTTCCAAGCCTCATCTTTGCCGGCTCTTCAAAGAGCATACCGGATTTCCGCCCGGGGAATACATCATCCAAAGCCGGATCCTATATGCAAAAACGCTTCTTCAGGAGGGCTGTTCCGTTCAGAAGGCCGGTATGAAGTCCGGCTTTCACAGCTATCCCCACTTCATACGCACCTTCCGCCAGCTGACCGGGATCTCCCCCGGAAAGTACAAATCTACTCTACCGTAACGCCGCTGTAGTAGTGCTGAAGGATCTGCTTGTAATCGTAACCGGCCTTTCCCATGCCGTCGGCGCCGTACTGGCTCATCCCCACACCATGGCCGTTTCCCGACGTGGTGAACACGATCCGCTGGCCACCTGAGCCGGTGCTGTCCGTCACCAGCTGCACCGTGAAATTGGCGGATTTCAAGCCGAACAGTTCCCTGATCTGACGGCCCGTCACCGTGGCCTCTCCCACCTGAAGCTCCTCCACCCGGCCTCCCTCGCTGCGCCGGATCACGGCGATGGGTGACGAGGAAGCGTTGGCGTCCAGCGTTTTCACCTTCGTCAGAAACACTGAAAGATCCACGGCCGAAGTCTCCGCCGCATACGCTCCGTTTTCAAAGCTGCCGCTTTCCACGCTGCGCAGATAGGGCAGCGCAGCGCTGAACACGTCCTCCGAGTTCTCAGTCCTCCCTCCGCTGGCGCTGTGAAACAGCGGCTGTAAAATCATCTCCCCCTGGTAGTAGATGACCTGACCTCTGGTATCCTCCACCGCCTGGCGGATCTTGGGAAAGCCGCTTTCGTCGGAGGTCATCCACTGGCTTCCCTTCAGTTCCCGCAGCTCCTCCGGACTGCGATAGACCTGACAGTGGGTTCCGTCGCACAGCGGCGCCTGGGGATGGGCTTCGGGTTTGCCTGAGGCCGATTTCTCCATCTTCGCCAGGCCGTAGGTCCTGGCGGCAACCGCCTGGGCTTTCAGCGCTTCGGCGTGAAAGCCGGCGGGCATCTCCGACGACACCACGCCTGCCACATAGTCCTCCAGCGGAACGGTTTCCACCCGATTCTTCGCCGTCCGCCAAACCGGTACGCTGATCCGGTCGGAATCGATGGAACCGCGGCCCGGCTCGCTTCGGGAATCTACAATCCTGAGGGAAGGTCCGCCGGACGATCCTGCCGTCGAAGCCGTCAGACTGCCGTCGTCACGCCAGTGCCACAGTCCCACCAGCGCCGTGGGAAGTCCCACCAATAAGAAAAGCGTCATCGCAAAGATGATGACGCCTGCCTGTATCGTTTTCTTTTGAAATTCTCGCATCGCGCACCTCCATGGAATACCGCTGAACCAGCTTGTACTCATTCCATATATATGCGCCCGCTTCTTCTTTATTCGTCCACGCGGACGATCTTTGCCCCCAGGCCCGTGAGCTTCTCCACGAACCGCTCATAGCCCCGGTCCACGTGGTAGATCTCGGACACTTCC
>JAGATO010000096.1 GCA_017621195.1 Bacillota bacterium
CCTGGGTCAATCCCAGATAATCGATGAGCCGTATGGCCTCATATTCGTCCACCGTTAAGACGATCCGGTTCGTTTCGTCCCGGGCCGTCCGCTCTGTAAAGAAATGACAACAGGACGGCATTCTGCTGATTCTGCGATTTTTGCTGGGTCTGGCCATGGGTGCCCTCCTTTTATTATTGGCATATGCCATTTATATATTTATAATACACTTCTTCTCCGATGATGTCAATCCTCTTCTCACATATTTTCGGATCCTGACATAATATATATTGCTGTTGAGCCACATAGAAAGGAGTACATCATGCCTGGAAAAACAAGACACTATTTCCCGGGGAACAACACACCTCAGGGGTTCTTCTCTTACTACGGGTACATACTGGAACAGCGGGACGCCGAAAAAATCTACTGTCTGAAAGGAGGACCGGGCCTCGGCAAATCCACCTTCATGCGCCGCATCGGCGAAACGCTGGTACAGGAAGGAGAGGATGTGGATTTTCTCCACTGTTCCTCCGACCCCGACTCTCTGGACGGGATTTTGGTGCGCAACAAGCGCGTTGCTATGATCGACGGAACGTCGCCTCACATCGTCGATCCCGTCAATCCCGGAGCCGTGGATACCATCATCCATCTGGGAGATTACTGGGACGAGGCGGGAATCCGGAAGAACCGTCAGTTGGTCCTGGACTGCGGCGATCACCTGAAGGACCATTACGCCAGAGCTTACAGCTATCTGGCCGCCGCCGGAAGCATGCACCGGGGACTGCATCAGATCTACGATTCTCACCTGAACAAGCCTCAGCTGTACAAAAAAGCGGCTTCCATCATCAATCGGGAACTGACCCACAAGAAGCTGTCGCCGATTCCGGGGACGGTGCGAAAGCAGTTTGCTTCCGCCCTGACGCCGAAGGGGCCCGTCAATTTCATTCCCGGGCTCATGGCCGATGCGAGCCGCGTCTATCTGATCCAGGAGCCGGTGGGCATGAGCGGCGACCGGCTGATCCGCCTGTTTTTGGAAAGTGCTCTCCAGCGGGGTTACGATGCCGAATGCTATTACTGCTCCATGGATCCGTCGGAAAAGCCGGAACACCTGTACATTCCTCAGATCAAAATCGCTTTCGTCAGCAGCAACACCTTCCATCCTCTGTCCAAAGCGGATTTTGAAGGCAAGGTGACCGTGATCGACATGAACAAGTGGATCGACCTGTCCGAGGATTCGGTAGCCAAGGCCCATGTGGACGTCATGACGGAGCTGATGAACGACCTGATTCAAAAGGCCTTCCAGTGCTTCCGTCAATCGAAACAGGAGCACGACCTCCTGGAACAGGCCTACATTCCCAACATGGATTTTTCCCGGTTGGAACCGATTCAGCAGAAGATTTTAGCGGAGATCCGCAGGATATGAGTTCATCCCGACTTGTGGAACGACAAAAAATGTGATATATTGGGTAGGCTTATATATGTGCGGATCCCTGCGGAGGAAAAGCATCGCATTACGAGGAAGACATGAAACAACAATTCGGAAAATATATCGCGTCCCTGCTGATCTTCGGCACCAACGGTGTGGTCGTCAGCTTTATTACACTGAATACTACGGCCATCATCTTCTACCGGACGGCCATCGGAAGCCTGTTTCTTCTGGCCGTGCTCCTGTTCCAGAGGCGGCTTCCCCGCTTCCGCGTCCTGAAGGGCCAGCTGCTGCCCGTAGCCGTTTCCGGTGCAACCCTGGGCCTGGGCTGGCTGTTTCTCTTTGAAGCCTATCGCCAGATCGGCGTCGGTACCGCCACGCTGCTGTACTATCTGGGCCCTGCCATGGTCCTGGCAGCCGCTCCGCTGCTGTTTTCCGAACGCATTACCACGGCCAGGATCGTCGGCATTCTGGCCGCTTTTGCCGGAATGGTACTGGTGAATTTCCAGAGCCTTGGCTCCGGTCAGGCGGACGGTTCTGCCATTGTGGGTGTGATCTGTGGACTGGCTTCGGCCTTCTGGTATGCCTCCATGATCGTGGCCAACAAGAAGATCACCGACATCGAAGGCGTAGAACGGACCTTCTTTCAGCTGGTGTTCGCCGGTCTTGTGGTCACGGCCTATGCCCTGTGTTCTCACAAGGCGCTGTGGCCCGTACAGACGTCGGAGCTCCTGCCTCTGCTGATCCTCTGCATCGTAAACACCGGCCTGGCCTGCTATCTGTACTTTTCGTCCATGTACCTGCTTCCGGCCCAGTCGGTAGCGGTTTGCGGATATATCGATCCCCTGTCGGCCCTCGTCTTTGCCACCGTCTTTCTGGACGAGCCCATGGGAATCCTGCAGTTGTTTGGCGCCCTTCTGATCCTGGGAGGCGCCGCGTTCGGCGAGCTGTACCGCCGTCCTCACACCAAAGGAGAACAAGTATGAACAAGAAAAGCGATGTCAAACAATACGTGATCGGCAGTCTCCTGGCAGGCGCCGTCTCCGCGGTCTGCCTGTCCGGAATGAAGAAGATCGACCGAAAAATGCAGAAGAAAAAGAAGAAAGATAAGGAACAATAGACAACGATAAGGAGGCTGTATGCTGAAACTGGAACATCTCTCCTGGAACCTTCCCACCGGCGAAGAGATCATCAAAGATATCGACCTGACCATCCCCGATAACAAGCTGGTGGTCGTCACCGGCCCCAACGGCGGCGGCAAGACCACCACAGCGAAGCTGATTGCCGGCATCGTCACCCCCGACAGCGGACGGATTCTGCTGGACGGCGAGGACATCACCGACTGCGACATCACTCAGCGGGCCCGCAAGGGAATCGCCTTTGCCTTCCAACAGCCGGTGCGCTTCAAAGGACTGACGGTCCGCGATCTGCTGGAACTGGCCTCCGGCCAGCCCCTGCCGGAAGAAACGCTGTGCGACTATCTGGGCAACGTGGGACTGTGCGCCGGGGAATACATGGATCGGGAAATGAACGCCAGCCTGTCCGGCGGCGAAATCAAGCGCATCGAGATCGCCACGGCTCTGGCCCGCCGGGCCAAGCTGTCCATCTTCGACGAACCGGAAGCCGGCATCGACCTGTGGAGCTTCTCCCGCCTGGTGGACACCTTCGAAGAGCTGCGGGAACGACACAACGGTACGCTGCTGATCATCTCCCACCAGGAGCGCATCTTATCCAACGCCGACGAGATCGTGGTGGTCTCCGACGGAACGATCCGTCAGGCCGGACCGAGGGAGGAAATCCTGCCCACGCTGCTGTCCGACGCCATGACCGTACGCTGTCCCATGGGAGGTAGAAAACATGAATAAAGTCACCGACGAACTCCTGCGCCTGATCTCCGATTACGACGGATCCTTCGACGGCGCTTACAACATCCGGGAGGACGGCCAGTGCGACAGCCGCCGATCCACGGAACACATCCGCATCGAATCCAAGATCACCGAACCCGGCATCGACATTTACATTTCCGCCGAAGCCCAGAACGAAACGGTGTTCATTCCCGCCTGCGTCAGCCACAGCGGCGTGGACGATCTGGTCTATAACGACTTCCACATTGAAGCGGGAGCCAACGTGACCATCGTGGCAGGCTGCGGCGTCCACAACGACGGCCACGAGGATTCCATGCACAACGGCATCCACCGGTTCTTCCTGGGAAAGGACTCCTACGTCCTCTACAAGGAAAAGCACATCGGTACCGGCGACGGTTCCGGCGCCCGCCGCATCAACCCCGTCACCGACGCCTATCTGGAAGAGGGAGCCGTCCTGGAAATGGACACGGTCCAGCTGTCCGGCGTGGACACCACCGACCGGAAGACTACGGCAACGCTGGGAGCCCGCGCCCGCTTCATCGTCCGGGAGCGACTGATGACCGACGACGTTGAGACTGCGGAGACCGACTTCACCGTAACGCTGGACGGCCCCGACTCCGGCGTGGATCTGGTATCCCGCTCCGTGGCCCGCGGAACTTCCCGCCAGCACTACCGTTCCACCATCATCGGAAACAATCGCTGCACCGGTCACTCGGAATGCGACGCCATCCTGTCCGAACAGGGCACCGTAACGGCCCTGCCTGCCCTGGAGGCCAACCACATCGACGCCCAGCTGGTTCACGAAGCCGCCATCGGCAAGATCGCAGGCGAGCAGATTCTGAAGCTGCGAACCTTGGGTCTCACCGAAGAACAGGCCGAGGAACGGATCATCGAGGGCTTTCTGAAATAAAGAAGCCGACCAGCATCAGTGCAAAGATGCAAAGTGCAGCTGCCAGAAACGGCGGTGATGTGACCGGAGCGGCCGGAAACAACAGACGGGTCAATTGGAAAAAATGAACCCCGCATAAATTCAGTTGAAAGAAATGCAAAGCCCATAACAGCGCTTTGCATTTTTTTGTCCGCCCAAATGTCATCCGTTTCAACAGATAGTAAAACAGACCCGGAAGCACCACAATCACGGAAACAACGGCCACGGCAAATTGATGGATGGAGATCAACTGAACAATTTTATAAGCCATTCCCAGGACGGTATATCCGTATAACAACAAAAACATCGTGTGATAGAGGGCGCTGATGCGCATTTTTCTCTCTTTTATTATGGTCATACTTTTTCCTCCGACATCTCCTCTCGCCTCACTGTTATGCGATGCCAACATATTATCTAATTATGAAAATGAAGTTGTAATATTACAACTCCATTTCTATTATAGTTTAGAATGTTGTACTCCAAGATTCATATATTGGAGATGATTCACTTACATAAATTCCATTCTTATCATAAAATTTAAAGTGATGTCTAAATGCTTGCGAAGTAGACGAATTATTAATATATGCTTGCTTATACTGCCTATAATATACTTTCTTTTCAACGCCATCAACGTAATTATAATATGTGCCTAATGCAGCATCTGCTACGCCATAAAAAGTTAAAGCCGTCGCAACAGTTAAACCTCCAGGTCCTGACCAAGCATACTTTATAGCTGCACCAACTGCAGAAATAAAAGCAGATTTTGCAATCGACTTAATTGCTTGGGCCAACGCATAATTGCCTGACATTGCAAGTGTTTGATTGCCATAATCACTACTTGATCCCAACATCGGATTAACCGTTCTATACCAATTCATGATTGGATCTGCGAATGGTGATATGTCACCTTCAGAGTTCATTCGCACTTCATTTTCTAACACTAATCTTTCACCATTAATATATACTTCTTCTGCATCATCATCAATCAAAACTACTGATCTCAAACCACTTTCCTCAAAAGTGTATTCATTCACTTTCTCTGAAATACAATTAATGCTTATCCTAACCAGTTCGTCTTCATCGTTCTTCATAATAACTATATTTCGAGCAGAATTATCAACAAGCGTATACCCATTTTTTTCAAGAATTTTCAGGTCATTTGAAAATGTTGCCAGGTTAGACGAATTAGCAAAAACAGTAAATGAAGGGGGTACCATTAAAGCGATAATAAGCAAA
>JAGATO010000097.1 GCA_017621195.1 Bacillota bacterium
GGGAGCAACCGGTGCAGGTGCGGGAGCCGCTTCCACAGGTCCGGCGTACACGGCCGTAGCCTGACCCTTTTCCACTTCTACCTCATATTTTTTTCCGTTTAACGTTACGATATATTTCATAGTTTTCCCTCTCCTTTATTCGTTCACCGCTTTGATGCTCTTAAATACCAGCTGGTTCAGCGGAATCTGAGTCTCGTGGCTGACGATGGCCATGACGCAGGCTGCCGTCTTTTCATCCACGTTCAACAGCTTTACCGTACCGCCGTAGGGTACGTCCTGTACCGCAGCCGCAGCGGGAGCCTCGGAAACCTCCGCAGCAGCCGGTGTGCTCTTGGGCTTTTCCGTGGAGAACCGGGAAATCGCAGTAATGACGACGCTGAGGATGGCCAGCATCATGAACACGACCAGAATACCGGAAATCGCGATCAGCACAGCCTCCACAACGGATACTTCGGTAATGCCCATCTACTTCACCTCCTGAATGGAGTACGTCGTAACCAGAGCCTTGGCGAATTCCTCTTCTTCACGCTTCTTAGCGCGGTAGTCGAAGTAGGCTTCCGCCTGTGCCGGGAAGGCGATGTAGGACAGAACGTCCTCTTCGCTTTCTGCGCGGTCACCTAAATATTCCTTAGCAGCTTCGAATTCCGGAGCGATGGATTCCGCATACCGTCCCTGAATGGGCGACTGTCCGGCCAGAACCTTTTCCGCCAGAGCGGGATCGATGGGGCCAGGAGCCTTTCCGTATTCACCGCGGATGTAGGCCTTGACTTCCTTGCCGATGCTCTTGTAGCGCTCACCCAGCAGAACGTTGGTTGCCGCCTGTACGCCCACCATCTGGCTCATGGGAGTTACGAGGGGAGGATATCCCAGATCGGCACGAACCTTGGGCGTTTCGGCCAGAACCTCATCCAGACGGTCGATGGCGTTCTGGGCCTTCAGCTGAGCCACCAGATTGGACAGCATACCGCCGGGAATCTGGTAGGTCAGAGCATCTGCCTTCGTCCCCATGACATAGGGATCCAGAACCTTGGTCTCCATGTACTTATTCTTGACCGGTACGAAGAAGTCGTTGATCTCCTTCAGTTTTTTGAAATCCACTCCGGTGTGATAACCGAACTGTTCCAGCGTGTAGACCAGGGATTCGGTGGGCGGCTGGCTTGTTCCGCCGGAGAAGGAAGAAATGGCGGTATCGATGCCGTCGGCACCGGCTTCTATGGCCTTCAGATAGGTCATGGAGCCCAGGCCGGTGGTGGCATGGGTGTGAACGACCACGGGAATGGACACGCTTTCCTTCAGCGTCTTCACCAGATCATAGGCTTCCTGCGGGCTCATGATGCCAGCCATATCCTTGATGCACAGGGACTGGCAGCCCATGGCTTCGATCTCTTTTCCCAGTGCGGCGAAGGCGTCCAGGCTGTGAACGGGGCTGGACGTAAAGCAGATAGCCCCCTGTGCGTGGCCGCCGGCCTCCAGGCAGGCTTCCACGGCCGTGCGCATGTTTCTCGTATCGTTGAGCGCATCGAAGATGCGGACGATGTCGATGCCGTTTTCCACGGACTTTCTGACGAACCGGCGGACGGCATCGTCAGAATAGTGATGATATCCCAGCAGATTCTGACCGCGCAGCAGCATGGACAGCTTGGTGTTCTTCACTTTGGAACGGATGGTTCTCAGCCGTTCCCAGGGATCTTCGTTCAAATATCTGAGGCAGGAGTCAAAAGTAGCACCGCCCCAGCATTCGATGGCGTAATATCCGGCCTGGTCGATGGTCTTTAGAATCGCATCGAAGTCTTCTTCCGGAAGGCGGGTCGCCATCAGAGATTGGTTGGCGTCTCTCAGGACTGTTTCGGTAATTTTTACGTTCACTTCATTACTCTCCTTTTCATATAGTACACTCATGTCCGCAGAAAAGCCTTAGCCGCAATGTGCTGTCAGAATAGAATGTGCTTTTCTGCATGTTAAAAAAATATCAAATCATTCTTACTTGCATACTACTTGTTTTTGATCGAAATTGCAATATTATCTGACATATTCCTATGGAAAAAATCCTGAAACAAACAACAGTTTTCAAAAAAAAGAAAATAAGAACTGAAACTTAAACGAAAAAACTCATCTATTTCCTGTCTTTTGTCTTATGATATAATAGATTTACAACAACCGGCGCATCATCTGCGCCTCAGAAAGAACAGAACACAAAATCACAAAAATCCAAAGGAGGATTCGATATGAAAGTATTGATGATCAACGCAAGTTCCCACCCAAAACGCTGCACCTACACCGCTCTGTCGGAAATCGCCGGAGAGCTGCAGCGTCACAACATCCAATCGGAAATCATCACCATCGGCAATCAGATCATCGCCGGCTGCATCGGCTGCCGCTCCTGCTCCCAAACCGGCCGGTGTTTCCGAAAGGATATCGTCAATGATGTATTGGAAAAAATGGAAACGGCAGACGGCTTCATCTTCGCCTCTCCCGTCCACTTCGCTTCCCCCAGCGGAGCCATGATCGCGTTCATGGACCGGCTGTTCTACGCCGGAGGCTCCTTCCACCACAAGCCCGCCTCCGTCATCGTCTCCGCCCGTCGCGCCGGAACCACAGCCGCATTGGACGTTCTTTTAAAATATCCCATGTACGCGGAAATGCCCGTGGTCAGCGCCCACTACTGGAATATGGTCCACGGAAATACACCCGATGAAGTGAAGCGAGATGAGGAAGGACTCCACACAATGCGGACCATCGGAAAGAACATGGCCTGGCTCCTGCAGTGCATCGAAGCCGGAAAGGCCGCCGGAATCCAGCCGGAGGTCATGAAACAAAAGCCCTGGACCAACTTCATTCGCTGACGGATGACTTCTTCGGAACCTGAATGGTAGCCGCATAGGCGCTGTTGAACAGACCCAAAACGGCGGAGCAGACAAACAGCAGTTCAATGCCAAGGCTCTTCCAGATCCAGCCGCCAAACAGAGCGATAAAAATGGTGATCACGTGATTGATGGAGACGCCGGTGGAAATGGTGGCCTTCACTTCCTCCTGATTGTCCGACAGATCCTGAACGTACAGGTTGGACGCCATGGACGCCAGGGAAATCACCGAGTCCAGAATGTAGTTGATGCAGCACACCAGAAAGGCCAGATCTCTGGGAAACAAATGGTGTGCGAAGCCGTAGAAGAAGCAGACGGCCACCAGGATGATGGTGTCCATGACCATGACGATCTTGTAGCCCACCTTATCGATGATCCGTCCCACCACCGGCGACGCGAAGAAGCCGACGATGGCCGAAACGGCGAACAGAAAACTGATGGTGGCCGCGCTGGCTCCGTAAAACAGGATCAGCACATAGGGGCCGAAGGTGAAGAATACCTGCTTTCTGGCCCCATAAAACATCTCCAGCATGTAATACTTGTGATATTTTTTGTGGAAGTAAAACCGGCGCTTCGTCTCGTCTGTCTGGCTGGTTCCGTGAATCCGGAAGGCGAAGAATACGCTGACAGCCGCCAGAATGGTCGCCACGTAGAAGAAGGCGTTGTAGACGCCCTGCCCGCGAAACAGGGTAAAGGCCACCACGATAACGCCGTAACCCACCAGCGTACCGATCTGGTTCATGGCGTTGTGAGCGCCCAGTGCCGCACCGCCGTGCTCCGGCTTGGCGTATTCCAGCGCCATGGTGTTCTTCATTCCCAGCTGGATGTGATCTCCCAGAGAGTAGACGCAGATGGCCAGCGTAATCAATACCTTGGTGGGCGGAAGAAAGGCGTGCATCCCCATGCCGATCAGCAGAATGACCGCACCGATCTTATACAGCGATTCCGCCGACAGCATGTAAAACGCCGCCAGGATGAACACCAGCAGGATTCCGGGCAGCTCCCGGAAGAACTCCGTCACACCCTTTCCCATTTCACCCATGCCGACCACTTCCGCCAGATAGTTATCGATCATACCCTTGTACAGACCATAGGACAGCGCCGTGATCAGAATGGCAAGCAGCATCTGCCGATAGGGAGAATCCTCCCGAAACGCCTCTTTTACTCTCTCGATTATCTTCATTTCGCACCCTCATCTTTCTTCTTTGATCGGTCCTCCTGTTCACTGCAGTCCACCCAAACTCCGCACCCGATCCCCTTATCTCATCTCGCAGCCCAGAGGAACGATGAAGTTCACCCCTCCGGGAAGAATCTCAAAGCCGGTGTCCAGGCACTCTGTCACTTCGCCGTCCACCGCCAGCCACTCCTGATTTTCATCCTCCAAAAGCAACGGCGTCAGCTGCAGCTTCCTGCACTGGCGATAGGTGATGATTCCCTGGCACTCCGGATCCGTCACATGGGTTCCGGCCCGGTACTTCAGAATCAGCCTGGCAATCTTTCTCTTCGGGATGTTTCGGATGAAGCAGACGTCCATCAGTCCGTCGCTGACACTGCACTGCGGTGCGGCATGAAAACCGCCGCCACAGAAGCCGCCGTTACCGATGGCCACCAGCAGCGCTTCCTCTTCCACCACATCCCCTCCGTCAAACTGCAGCCGAACCGGAAAGCCGACCTTTCCCGTCAGGACCTTCACCACGGCCACACCGTAGGCCAGCGGCCCACGAATCAACGGCTTTTTCTTCATCTCCTGAGCCATATCCACCACCGCGGCATCGACGCCGATATTGATCATGTTCACCGCGATCTGACTTCCTCTGGCGTCGGTACAGCGGATGACATCCACCGGCCGCACCGTTCCGTCCACCTGAGCGTCCAGACTGCGGAACTTCTGGCTGTTGGAAAAGCTGCGGACGAAGTCGTTTCCCGTTCCGGTGGGCAACACGCCCACCGAGGCGTTGGGATAACCGA
>JAGATO010000098.1 GCA_017621195.1 Bacillota bacterium
GGGAGAGGAGCAGAGGGAGAGACCTTCTGCGAAAGGGAACGGCCCTGCTGGCAGCGATGGCAACCATCTGTTCCACAGCGTTGCTGATGCCCGGGAACGTCAGCTTCGGAGCCACTTCTTCCAGTCAGGCTGCAGCGGCTTCCCTGATGGCATCTCTGGGGGTGATCTCCGCCGGCAGCTCCGGAAGCTATAATCTGGAGCAGAATGTGACAAGGAAGCAGTTCGTAAAGATGCTGGTAGACGTATCGCCCTACAGCGACGAAGTGATGACGGGGATCTATTCGGCGCCCTTCCGCGGCGTCTTCCCCTATGCGCAGATGAATCTGTATCAGAGCACGGGACTGTCCTCCGGTATGGGAATTTCCAGCGCATCCGACGTTCTGACCAGAGGAGATGCCGTGCAGCTTCTGTACAATCTGATGAAAACAAACATCAAGGACGGATCGAAGAAATACGCAGAGACGCTGGGTTACAGCCTCAATGCCAGCGGCGAAATCGACTACGCTTCCGTGGTGAACGACAACATGTACGGCCCGTATACGGTGGATTCGGCAGCGTCCTGGGCTTCGGAACTTGGAGTTGACAAAAATACCGTTATGGTCTATAAGAATGGCAGCCGGATTTCTGCCGATGCCGTTGCAGCGTACGATGTCCTCTATTATACGGCCAACAAGGATACGATCTACGCCTACAGCGACAAGGTGACCGGTATCTACGAAAAGGCTACCCCAAGCCAGAACAATCTGACTTCTGTCATGGTATCGGGAAAGACGTATGCAGTCGAGTCCACGGCAGCCTTCGCGGCCCTCTCTTCCGGAGGAACGGTCAAGATCTACGTTCGAAGCACCAGCAGCAGCGACTACCGTCTCGGAACGGTCAGCGACGTGATGGATGCCGTCAGCGACAGCAGCGACACCAGAACGTTTCGCTTCTATCAGGACTTCGATAAGACGGCGGCCACCGGCAGCCGCATCCGGGTCATCACCATCGGCTGACTTGACTCGAACACATGAAAGAAAAACGGAGTCTCCACGAATCTGGAGACTCCGTTTTTGTCCGGAGCAGGGATTTCGAATTGATGAAGCTATCTGTGACGGTTTAAGATCACAAGCATCATGCCGCTTTGAAAGCGGATCCGGGCCTCCCGGTCGATGAATTCGTTGCTGACACCCAGGGGAAAGGTGAATTCCAGCCGTCCGTTTTCCAGCGGATATTTGGCGCCGCTGACGAAGATCCCCTCGCAGGAGGGAGTCCAGGAGAACAGGGAAAACCGGCGGTAGGGACGGGATGTATCGTCAGGATCATCACCGCCGCAGCGGAACAGGGAAAACGATCCCGGCGCTTTCATCATGATGCAGTTTTCTCCGTCCTTCATGCAGGCGTCCGCCCCGCGGGAAGCCAAGTAGGCCAGGGACTGGAGGTTTGCTACGGTGTGATCCAGTCGACCGCCGATCCCGCCGATGAGAAGGAAGGAATCACAACCCTGGTCCAGACCATATTTGATGCACAGCATGGTGTCCGAATCGTCCTTCATGACGGGGACGCGAATCACCGTTCCCCGGCCGTAGGCCGAATCGCAGACGCCGGGCTGTTCGCCGGACTGATCATCGAAGGTGTCGAAGTCGCCAATGATCACATGGGGAAGCAGTCCCTCGGCCTTCGCCAGACGGTAGCCGCCGTCAGCACAGAGAATCAGGGGCGGTTTTTCGCCGGGGGACAGAGGGGAAAGCAGCTCCGGACAGATGGAAGCGATGGAGCCCTCGATATAGCCGGTGATGATGATGCAGCGTTTCATGCAAAGATCCTTTCTGACGATGTGTTTTGTTCGACAAACGGTGGGTATCTTTAAAATATAATCATTGTAAGTCATTTTCTGATTCGGCGCAAGAATAATTACGGCGGTATGCAAAATATGCCGCATTGTTAAAAAAGTCACAAAATCCACTTGATTATTTCTGATCTTGCGTATATAATGGGTCTTGGTTAGAAGTTGTTATCTCGGTGTTTTTGAAAATATACCGTAATATTGTGAGTTATATTAAATTTTGGTAATTGCTTTTATTGGCGAAATAGAGATTTGGAGGAAGAATTCAATGCACACATGGGAGATGGAATACGAAAGAAAAAAAACTACGGCAGAAGACGCGGTTCGATTGATTAAATCCGGCGATAAAGTGGTGTTTACCCACGCTGGTTCCGAGCCGATGGAGCTGGTAGATGCTATGGTTCGCAATGCCAACAGCTATCGCGACGTGACCATCAGCAATCTTGTCACCCTGGGAAAGGGCGAATACAGTAAGCCGGAATACAAGGATTGTTTTAAAATTAACAGCTGGTTCGTGAGCCCGTGTGTCCGTCAGTCCATCGCGGACGGTTACGGCGATTTTACTCCCGTATTTTTCCACGAAGTGCCCTACTATATTCGCAAAGGGATTTTCGAAATCGACGTCTGCCTGGCCATGGTGTCCACGCCCGATGAACACGGCTACTGTTCGTTAGGCGTAGCTTCCGACTATTCTATCCAGGCCATCAAGTCCGCTAAGACCGTCATTGCCCAGATCAACGATCAGATGCCTGTGGTCTACGGCGAGACCTTCGTTCACATCAGCGAATTCGACGCCATCGTGGAAGCCAGCGCGCCCATTCCCGAGATGAAGATCCCGGAGATCGGAGAGACGGAGCTGGCCATCGGGCGGCACTGTGCTTCTCTGGTAGAGGACGGTTCCACGCTGCAGCTGGGCATCGGCGCCATTCCCGACGCGGTTCTTGCTTCTTTAAAGGACAAGAAGGACCTGGGGATCCATTCCGAGATGATCTCCGATGGCGTGGTGGATCTGGTGGAAGCCGGCGTCATCAACAACTCCAAAAAGACGCTGAATCCCGGTAAGAGCATCGTCACCTTCCTGATGGGGACGAAAAAGCTGTACGATTTTGCCGACAGAAACCCGGGTCTGGAAATGCGCACCGTGGACTATGTCAACCACCCCATGGTCATCGCCCAGAACAACAACATGGTCTGCATCAACTCCGCGTTGGCGGTGGACTTCATGGGACAGATCGTTTCCGACTCCATCGGAACGAAGCAGTTCTCCGGCGTAGGCGGTCAGGTGGACTTCATGCGCGGCGCTGCCATGACACTGGACGATCAGGGAAAGGGAATCATCGCCATGCCCTCCGTTGCCAAAACAAGGGATGGAAGAATGATCTCCAAGATTACGCCCTTCATCGATCACGGTGCTGCTGTCACCACTTCCCGTCAGGATGCGGATTACGTGGTGACGGAATACGGTATCGCCAAGCTGAAGGGAAAGACCCTGAAGCAGAGAGCCAGAAACCTGATCAACATCGCGCATCCCCAGTTCCGCGACGAGCTGGCTGCGGAGTTTGAACGCAGATTTCTGACCACATTCTAAGCCATATTTGAATGAAATGACACGCAAGACAGGCGCTTTCGGTTCACGGATCAATAGCGCCATTCTTTTTGCTTGAAACCGCCGCCGTTTTCGTGCATACTGGATAAGTAGATACGAGGAAAGAGAAGGTGAAGCCATGACGGAACAGATGACCGTACAGAGCGGAAAAACAGATGTAAAGAATATGACCAGAGACGAGCTGAAGGTTTGGATGAAAGAACTGGGCCAACCGGCTTTCCGGGGAGAACAGATCTTCGGATGGGTCCATGGTACGGCTACGGGATTCGATCACATGACCAATCTGCCGCAGAGCCTGCGTGAGCTTCTGAAAGAAAAGGGAAGAATCACGTGTCACCGGATCGAAAGGGTTCAGACCTCCCGAAGCGACGGAACGAAGAAATATCTGTTCCGACTGGAGGACGGAAACGCCATCGAGTCGGTGTTCATGCGCTATAAGTTCGGAAATTCCATCTGCGTTTCCACTCAGGCGGGATGCCGGATGGGATGTCGGTTCTGTGCGTCCACCATCGGCGGCCTGTGTCGCAACCTGACGGCGGCGGAGATCCTGGAGGAGATTCTGGCGGTGCAGAGAGACACGGGAGAGCGCATCAGTCACGTGGTCCTCATGGGAACGGGAGAACCCTTCGACAACTACGACAACGTGAGCCGGTTTTTCCGGCTGGTCCACGATCCCAAGGGGCTGAACCTGAGTCTGCGGAACATTACGGTGTCCACCTGCGGAATCCTGCCGGTGATGAAGCGGTTCGGGGATGATTTTCCCCAGGTCAACCTGGCCGTATCCCTTCACGCATCCAACGGTCAGCTGCGAAGCCGGCTGATGCCCATCAACCGGACGTATCCCATGGAGGAACTGATCGACGCCTGTAGAGAACACATCGAAAAGACGGGACGGCGCATTACCTTTGAATATACGCTGGTGAAGGGGGTCAACGACCGGGAGGAAAATCTGACGGAGCTGACTGCACTGCTGGCGGGGATGAACTGTCACATCAACCTGATTCCCATGAACCCGGTCAGCGAGAGAGACCTTCGGGGAACGGACCGCAGGTTTGCTGAGGAATTCTGTAAAAAGCTTGAGAAAAAGGGGATTCAGGCCACGGTTCGCAGGGAACTGGGAAGCGATATTGATGCCGCTTGCGGACAATTGCGGTTGAATTCACAAAAATAACATATTTTTTCAAGGTTCGTCCTTGATTCCACCATCGGATATAGTGTATAATCAAATTATCTTATAGATACTAAGGAGGAAACGCCAATGGTAAAATTACTGATTGGACACAAAGGAAGCGGAAAAACAAAGCAGATGATCGATCTCGCTAACCAGAGTCTGGAACAGAGAGACGGCAGCATCGTTTTCATAAACAAGAACAACAGACTGATGCTGGACTTAAA
>JAGATO010000099.1 GCA_017621195.1 Bacillota bacterium
AGTTCGATGGCCTGTTTCATGGCGCCGTAGATGTTCTCGTCGGTGATGTTCTTGTTGATCACGTCGCGCAGACGCTGGGTTCCCGCCTCGGGCGCCACGGTCAGTCCCGTCTTTCGAACGCCCTGAATCTCCTCCATGACCTTAAAGGAGAAGGAGTCCAGTCGCAGGGACGGCAGGGACAGGGCCGCATCCCGTTCGCGGCACAGGCACATCAGATCGGTGACCAGCGGCTCGATGCCGGAATAGTCACTGCTGGACAGGGAGAGAATGGACATCTCGTCGTAGCCGGTGGATTCCAGCTGGGATGTGGCAATCTCCTTGATCCGGTCCTGAGATCGTTCGCGGATGGGACGGTAGATCATGCCGGCCTGGCAGAAGCGGCAGCCCCGCGTGCAGCCCCGGAAGATCTCCACCACGGCTCTGTCGTGAACCACGGAGATCAGAGGAACGATATTGTGCATGGGAAATTCCACCGTATCCATGTCATCCACGATGCACTTGCGCACCGTATCAGGCGCACCTTCCCACGTCTTTTCCACGGCGGTCAGCTTTCCGTTTTCATCGTATTTCGGCTCGTAGAACGAGGGAACGTAGACTCCTTCCATCTGAGCGATGCGCTCCAGGAACTGGTGCTTCGTACCGCCTTCCTCCTTCCATTGTCTGTGAATGCGGCAGAGCTGGGGCAGCGATTCTTCTCCGTCGCCCAGCAGGAAAAAGTCGATGAAATCCGCCAGAGGCTCAGGATTGCAGGCACAGGGGCCGCCAGCCGCGATCAGGGGAAACTCCTCTCCCCTTTCCCTGGCTAAAACGGGGATCTGCGCCAGACCCAGCATGTTCAGAATGTTGGTAAAGGACATTTCGTACTGCAGCGTAAAGCCGATGATATCCATGTCCGAAAGCGGCGTTTTGGTTTCCAGCGTATACAGCGGAAGTCCCACCCGCCGCATTTCCTCTTCCATGTCTGGCGCCGGAGCGAACACGCGCTCGCAGGCCACATCCTTTTCCTTGTTCAGGACGTGATAGATGATCTGCAGTCCCAGATAGGACATGCCGATCTCGTACATGTCGGGAAACGCGAAGGCAAATCGCGTGGCCACCGAATGGGGATCCTTGACCACGGAATACAGTTCGCCGCCGATGTATCTGGCGGGCTTTTCCACCCGCATCAGCAGGGAATCCAATGTTTCGTTTACGTTCATTGTCGTTCGACCTTTCTTTCGTTTTTTGTTCGGCTGTGAAGCAGCTGGCTGGCGCTGGCATCCGGTCCCTGTCGATACAGTCCGGACCACAGTTCATCCTCCAGCAGCAGGCCGCGCAGCCTTCCGCTGCGATCCACCACGGAAAAATCCCTTCGCTGCCCTGCGGGAACGCGTTCCAGCAGCCGCATGGCAGATTCGTCCTCGTAGCACAGGCTCAGGCGCCCGGGCCGCAGATCGCCGTGAGTGTTTCCTCTGTTTTTCTCCATGCAGTACATCAGGTACCGCCGTCCTGCAACGGCTTGCCGAAAGCACTGCAGGGCGAGCATGCAGAGAAAAAAATTCACTAAATGATATTGTACCAAGTAAATGCCCAAAAAGAAAAGGAAAAGTGTAAAAAGACACGAAAAAATGTATAAAATCCGAAATGCCCTTCCGTAACCCCAGTGTTCCGACAGCAGGAGCAGTAAAAGCCTTCCTCCATCCAGCGGATACAGAGGGAGCAGATTGAAGATGGCCAGTCCGCAATTCATCAAACATCCCTGATACCAGAACTCCCGCGTCAGTTCCGCCGATCCGCCCTGTTCCACCGCCGCGATGAATGCAGAAGCGCATACCATGGCCAGGATCGCGTTGCAGAGGGGCCCGGCCATGTGCAGCAGAAAGACGGGCATTCCCTCCGGCAGTGGTTCCCGCAGGACCATCTGTGCTCCTGCCGGTCCCAGACACATCACCTCCACATCGGCTCCCCAGATTCGAGCAACGGCACCGTGAGCCAGTTCGTGCATCAGAATGCAGAACAACGCCCCGCAGTACCATTTCATCTGGCCCATGCGCCATGCGAAACACAGGCAAGGCCAGAGCCAGAGACTAATCTTCATACAGATAATCCCCGATGTCCACCGCCTTCTGCTCCTTCAGAATCTGAAATGACAGCTGTGGATTCTCTTCTTCGGTCTCCCGGATCGAAGCGATCAGATCCCCTCTCCTGACCTTCTGCAGCGTCTGAACGTAGACCTGCGTACAGCCGTCGTAGACGGTTTCCAGCCCGTTTCCATGGGAGATAACAATGCGGCCGTCCAGGATCTCCTGCACCGTTCCTCCGCAACTGGCAAAGACCTGCATCTCCGGCTCCTCCGACGAAAACGTGTAGATCTGAGAGGAGCTGTCCGCCGCCAGCGCCACGGTTTGAATCTCGTTGCAGGGCCAGGACATATGCAAAGAAGGATCGCTGTTCCACAGTGCGCTGACACCGCGTGCAAGGGTTTCCGTCGCTTCCGCTGCGCTGTAATCGGTCCGTCCATAGGAAAGGAGCGCGCTCATAGCTTCCTGGACTCTTCCGTCCGGAAGAAACCCGTTTCCCCGGGCTGCAGAGAAAAGCAAAAGGCAGACTACCAGCTGAAGGGAAAGGCGGTCGATCCACGGGGAGGTCTCCTTCCTCCGCGGACGCTGTTTTCCCGGCTTCGGTCCCGATGTTCTCTTTCTTCTGTACATGCGAAAGGCCTCCCGTCCAAATGATCTCGTTGTATCATATGAACGGAAGGCCCATGACAGACCTGTTTAATTCCTCATGTGTTCGATGTCTTCGAGCTTCTTTCCGATGATTCTCTCGATGTTTTTCTGAAACGTCTCCGTCCGTCGGAAGCTGGTCCTGATCCTGTCTTCCGCTCCGGGATCGTTATATTGACGGCTCTTTTCGATGATATACTCCATCCGGTTCTCCAGACCCACATACTTGTCTTCTTTCACCAGTCGATCCGCCAAGCAGAGCAGATCCGTTTCGGTGATGGTGGTTTTCTCCGGGTCCAGGGGGTATTTCATGTGAACGGCGATGGCATCCGCCACGCTGTCATAGCCCATTCGCCGCAGTTCTTCCGCGGCCCGGCCGCCGTGATCCTCTTCCAGGCGCATCATATCGTGAAGCAGTCCTGCCGCCTCCAACAGCCGCAGGTCCAACCCACATCCGTGCCGGTTCAGCTGTTCGCCGATGAGGACAGCCGTCCTGGAAACCGCCTTGCAGTGACGAATCACATGGGGCGGTGTGTTATAATATTCCCACAGGTAACAACAATCGTCGTAGGTGGGATACGGTTTCGTCAATTGTCGCATAGCTCTCCCTATCCTTCCGATGTGCAGAAAAAAGTGAATGCCCCGTCCGCAAGCACATCGCCCGTCTCCTTCTGACGTACGATGACCCGGAAAAAGGACAGCGTCTTTCCCCGCTTTACCACCGTGGCCTCCGCTTCCATGGTCCCGGCAGAAGCCGCTTTCAGAAAGCGAAAGGATGTATCGGTGGTCACATATTTTCGACCATCGGCTCTGGCCAGAATACCGCAGCAGGCATCGGCCATAGTAAAGTATACGCCGCCGTGGACCGTTCCGTTCAGGTTCATCAGCTCCTGGGTCACGATGGCCTGAACCGTAGCCCGGTCACGCTCCAGTCCGGTGACGCGAATCCGATTCCGGCGCATAAAAGTGTTTCGTTCATTGGTAGTATCGATCATCTCCTGATAATTCATAGCAGCCTTTCTCCTGAAAACGTTTGGATTATCATACCACAGCAGACGGCGGATTTCCAGATGTTTTATCAATTTTGAATGCATAGAAAAATGCTTTATGCATAATAAAACGATCGCATTTCAGCATATCTTGTGTTTTAAAAAAAGTTTAACCACTATATTGTCTTTTTGGAAAAAGAATGGTATATTTATATTCACCATCGTTAAGCGATTCTTTAACACAAGATACGGAGGATCCCATGAGTTATTCCGAAATGCTTTCTCAGATCATCGAAGAAAGCGAACTGTCCCTCAGGCAGATTTCCAAGCGCTGTTCCGATCTGGATCTGAACATCACACCATCCTACATTTCACAGCTGAAAAACGGAAAGCTGCCACCCCCCAGCGAAGAGGTTTCCCTGGTTCTCGCCAAGGCCTGCGGTTCGAAAAATCAGGCGCAGCTGGTGTTTCAGGGATACATGGAAAAAGCGCCGGAGCTGGTCAAGGAATACATGCTGGCATCTTCCGCGCTGAACAAGATCATGCTTCAGACGCTGTGCCAGACCGATAACAACGGCCCCATGTCCACGGAATTTAAAAAACACATCGAGTCCATGGATGTGTTGTCCACTCTGGATCTGACCTCCCGTTTCGTCAACGCCGAAGACTCTTCTGCGGCAAGAGAACTGATCCGCGATATCACTCTGGCCAGCGGCGAA